>JAXDLF010000052.1:0-18917 GCA_034666765.1 Chloroflexota bacterium | reverse complement strand
CCGTTCGCACCGGTCGCGCCCGCGGCGCCATCAGCGCCGTTCGCGCCGGCGGCACCCGTCGCGCCCGCGGCACCCGTCGCGCCTGCGGCACCCGTCGCGCCTGCGGCACCGGTCGGACCCGCGACGCCTTGCGGACCTTGTGCTCCGGCAGGACCCGCGACACCTTGGGCGCCGGCCGGACCAGCCACACCCTGCGCACCGGTTGCGCCCGTTGCTCCGTCGGCGCCGTTCGCGCCATTCGCGCCATTCGCGCCGGCCGCGCCCGCCGGACCCTGGGCACCCGTCGCGCCGGCGGCACCGGTCGGACCCGCGACACCCTGTGCGCCTTGCGCGCCAGCCGGACCGGCGACACCCTGCGCGCCGGCCGGACCAGCTGCACCTTGTGAACCCGTTGCACCAGTTGCGCCGTTCGCGCCATCAGCGCCGTTCGCGCCGGCCGCGCCCGCCGGACCCTGGACACCCGTTGCTCCCGCCGCGCCCGTCGGACCCGCGACGCCTTGAGGACCTTGTGCTCCGGCAGGACCCGCGACGCCTTGCGCGCCGGCCGGACCTGCTGCGCCCTGCGCACCGGTCGCGCCGGCCGCGCCATCGGCACCGTTCGCGCCCGCCGCGCCAGTCGGACCCTGGGCACCCGTCGCGCCCGCGGCACCCGTCGGACCCGCGACACCTTGCGCGCCTTGCGCGCCAGCCGGACCAGCGACACCTTGCGCGCCTGCGGGACCCGCGGCGCCCTGCGCACCGGTCGCACCGGTTGCGCCATTCGCTCCATCGGCGCCATTCGCGCCCGCCGCGCCGGTCGCACCAGTGGCACCAGCCGGTCCTTGCGGCCCGATCGCGCCCTGGGCTCCAGCCGGACCTTGTGCACCGGTCGCGCCGGTAGCGCCCGCAGCGCCATCGAGACCATTCGCGCCGGTCGCGCCGGTCGCGCCTGCAGCACCGGTCGCACCCGCGACACCCTGCGCACCCTGCGCCCCGGCAGGACCTGCGACACCTTGCGCACCAGCGGGACCGGCTGCGCCTTGCGCACCCGTCGCGCCGGTCGCGCCGTTCGCGCCATCGAGACCATTCGCACCGGTCGCGCCCGCGGCACCGGTCGGACCCTGCGCGCCAGTCGGACCCGCGACGCCTTGCGGACCCTGTGCGCCAGCCGGGCCGGCGACACCCTGTGCGCCGGCGGGACCCGCCGCGCCTTGTGAACCGGTCGCGCCGGTCGCGCCGTTCGCGCCATCAAGACCATTCGCACCGGTCGCGCCCGCGGCACCGGTCGGACCTGCCGCACCGGTCGGACCTGCGACACCTTGCGGTCCCTGCGCGCCGGCCGGACCGGCAACACCTTGAGCGCCGGCCGGACCTGCGGCGCCCTGCGCACCGGTCGCACCGGTCGCGCCGTTCGCGCCGTCAACACCATTCGCGCCCGTAGCACCAGTCGCACCGGCAGCCCCGGCCGGGCCCTGCGCGCCGGTCGGACCCGCGACGCCTTGTGGTCCTTGTGCTCCTGCGGGACCAGCGACACCCTGAGCGCCGGCGGGACCCGCCGCGCCTTGCGCACCGGTCGCACCCGTCGCGCCGTCGACACCATTCGCGCCTGTCGCACCGGTCGCGCCATTGAGGCCATTCGCGCCGGTCGCACCGGTTGCGCCGGCCGGACCTTGCGGCCCGATCGCGCCTTGCGCTCCGGTCGCGCCCGTCGCGCCGGCTGCTCCATCAAGACCGTTCGCGCCCGTCGCACCAGTCGCGCCTGCCGCGCCGTCGACGCCATTGAGTCCATTCGCACCGGTCGCACCGGTCGCGCCATCGAGGCCATTCGCGCCGGTCGCGCCGGCCGGACCTTGTGGCCCGATCGCGCCTTGAGCTCCAGTCGGGCCCTGCGCGCCGGTCGCGCCGGCGGCGCCATCGACACCGTTCGCACCAGCTGCGCCGGTCGCACCGGTCGCGCCGTCGAGACCATTCGCACCCGTCGCGCCCGTCGCGCCGGCTGCTCCATCAAGACCATTCGCACCCGTCGCGCCGGTGGCACCTGCGGCGCCCGCCGGTCCGGCGACGCCTTGCGCTCCGGTCGCGCCCGTCGCGCCGGCCGCTCCATCAAGACCATTCGCGCCCGTCGCGCCGGCCGGACCCTGCGCACCGGTCGGGCCTGCGGCGCCCGCGGGACCCGCGGCGCCCGCCGGACCCTGCGGACCCGGCGCACCAGCCGCGCCATCAACGCCATTCACACCGTTCGCGCCTGCGGGGCCCTGCGCACCCACCGCACCCGCGGGACCGGCTGCGCCAGCAGCACCAGCGGGACCGGCGGCTCCGGCGGCACCAGCAGCGCCGGTCGCACCGGTCGAGCCCGCAATGCCGGCAACGCCAGCAACGCCGGGCGTACCCGGCGCGCCATCAGCACCTGCGGGACCGGCCGTCCCGGTGGAAGATCCTGGAGCACCGGAGGCACCGGGCTGGCCAGTCGCTCCCGGCGAGCCCGTCGCACCAGCCGGACCCGGGGGACCGGGAGGACCTTCGGGACCCGGTGATCCGGCCGGACCCGCGAGCGCAACCGCCTCGATCGCGGGCGCCGCGGGCACGAAGACCAAAATCGGCGCCGGCGCGGCCTGCGCTTGGGCATCGCTCAGCGCGGTGACGAAGGTGCCGGACAGCACGACGCCGCCCTTGGCGACGCCGGCCTGCACCGGGCGGGTGTCAGTGACGGAGCTGGCGACCGTGCCGGTCGGCAGGATCAGGTCGGCCTTCTCGGCGATCGAGGTGGAGCCGTTCGCGGGCGAGACGACGCTGACGAAGCGACCGGCATCGGTACCCGGGACGGTCACGATCACGTGACCCCCGCGCTGCTCGACCGACGAACCGGGGATGAAGCGCATCAGGCCGCCGTTCCGCGTCCCCGCCGCGCGGCCGGAGCCGTCGACGATGACCGCGGTCGCGGGCTGATCGAAGTCGAACGTGAGCTTCGCGAGGTCGCTCGCCTTCGGCGTCGAGGGTGCTTTCTGCGAGACGACCGTCGTCGTTTGGCCGGCCAGCACCGAGACGGTCTGGCTGGCGGCGGTGACCATCACCACGCCGTCGGTCGTGTAGATGTCGGTGCCCTGCGCGGTCACCGTCACCTGGAACGCGGTCCCGTGCACGCTCGCGGTCGCGGTCGGCGTGATGACCTCGTACTTCGCGGTCGCGGGAAGCGCGTGATCGATGACGTGCCAGGTCCGGCCATCGGCCTGCTGCAACACGACGCTGACGTTCTGACGGTCGGCGGTGTTGAGCGACACGACGGTGACTTCGGTGTTCGGCTCGAAGACGACGAGCGATCGATCGAAGAACGAGAGCGCGGCGTGACCGGTCGCGCCCGTGCGGATCGTGTCGCCCTGGGTGATGAACGCGCCGCTCTGCGCGGCGGCGTACGTGCCGGTCCCGTGACGGAGCTGCGCGCCGCCATCGAACACGGTGAGCTGTCCGCGGGTGTCGGTTGCGGCAACGGTCGAGGGCTCCGGACGATCGATGAGCAGCCCGACCCCGGTGACGAACAGGAGCATCGCCGCGAGCACGGCCGCGACGACGAGCCGGCGGCGGGTGAGCGCGGGGAGGAACGCCGGAGCCCACCGCTGCGTACCGTCCTCGTGCGCCGCCCGGACCAGCACCGGCCGCGGCCGCTTCGCCGCGATGGGCTTGATCACCGGGGCGGTCAAACGACCGGTCGCTCGGCGGATGGCGTCCAGGAGCTGGCGTTGCGGGGCGTCCTTCAGGACGACGCTCGATGCGCCGCTGTGGAGCGCGGCGTCGCGAATGCTCGGATCGAGCGTCAGGAAGACGATCCGGGTGTCGGGGAGCTCGGCGTGGAGGCTGCGGGCGACCTCGAGGCCCGTCAGCTTGGGCATCGAGTTGTCGAGGACGATCAGGTCGGGGCGGAGCTCGACCGCCTTGGCCATCGCCTGCATGCCATCGGCAGCCTCGCCGACGACCTCGAAGTCGGGCTCGGTCTCGAGCATCGCGCGGACGCCCTCGCGTACAGCGAGGTGATCGTCCGCGATGAGGACCCGAGTTGCCACCTGGTGGTGCTCCCTTTCTCACGCCATCCCGCCCGGATGGGCCGCAACTCGGGCGATCTGCCCGCCGTTGCCGCACCGTTACTGTCGCGATCGGGGCAAAACGGGGCATCCGACCTCAGATGGACGTTGGTAGGAGAACTTTGTCGGCTCGCGCACCAGGTGTCGCGAGGGCCTTCAAAGGCGGTTTCAAGGCCGTTTCTGGGCGGTTTGGGGCGGCGGGCTAGGAGTCGTTGGCCGCCAAACCGCGCTTGTGGGCGTAGAGGGCGACCTGGGTGCGGTCGGTGAGCTCGAGCTTCCCGAAGATGTTCGAGACGTGGGTTTTGACCGTCCGCTCGCTGATCTTGAGCTCGGTGGCGATCTCCTTGTTGGAGCGGCCCTGGGCGATGAGCTGCAGGACCTCGCGCTCCCGGGCGGTGAGGTCGTGATAGCCCTCGTCGCCCTCGCCGCCACCCCCGCCCGCGCCGTCCAGCGGTGCGGCGCGCAGGCGGCCGAATTCGTCGAGGACCCGGGCCGCGATCGAGGGGTAGATCAGGGAGAACCCGTCGGCGACCGTGCGGATCGCGTTCGCGAGCTGCGCGCCGGTGACTTCCTTCAACAGGTATCCGGAGGCGCCCGCGCGGATCGAGCTGAACACGAGCTCGTCCTGGTCGTGGTTCGTCAGGACGATGACCCGCGTGGACGGCACGGAGTTCCGGATCCGGCGGGTCGCGGTCACCCCATCCCAGTCACCCATCTTGATGTCCATCAGCACGATGTCCGGCAGCATCTCCTGCGCGAGCGCGAGGGCCTGATGCCCGTCGCTCGCCTCCGCCACCACGACGAGATCGGCTTCCATCTCGAGGATCGAGTGCAGGCCGCTGCGCACGACCGCGTGGTCGTCGGCGATGAGGATGCGAATCTGCCGCGCGTCGGTCATCGGCCGAACAGCCGCGCGAGGATCCCGGGCCGCGGCTGCCGGGCCGCCTGCTCCGCGAAGGACTCCGCGTCGAGCCCGTCGGGGGTGGGACGCGACGCGTCATACGGGATCGTCGCCTCGACGATGGCACCGCTCCCCGGTGCGCTCATCACCACGAGCCGGCCGCCGACCGCTTCCGCGCGCTCGCGCATGCCGACCAGGCCGAAGTGGCCGTTCGCCTGGGCCGTGGCGGCCATCGACGCCGCATCGAAGCCGGCGCCGTCGTCCGCGACCGTTACCACGACATCAGTCTCGCCGTATCCGAGGGTGACCGTCGCCCGCTTCGCGTCGGCGTGCTGGGCCACGTTGCGCAGGGCCTCGCCGACGATCCGGATCACCGCGCGCTGCAGGTCCGGCTCGAGCTCGCGCTCGCGGCCGCGCTCTTCCATCTCGACCGTGAGCCCGGTCTGGCGCTTGAGGTCGTCGATCACGCGCGCCACGGTCGTGGGCAGGCCGAGGTCGCCGGGACCGCTCTGCCGCAGGACACCCATGTACTGACGGACGTCCGCGAGGGTCGCGCGGGCGTCGCGCGTCGCTTTGGCCAGCTGCTGGCCGAGCACCTGGGGGTTGCGCTCGAACGCCCGCTGCGCGCCCTCGAGGCTGAGCACGACTCCGGTGAGCTCCTGCGCGAGCCCATCGTGCAGCTCCTGCGCGATCCGTCGCCGCTCGCCGGCGGTGGCGACCTCATCGGTGGGCGTGGCCTCGGTCGAGCGGACGAGATCGAAGAGATACTCGGCCGCGGTCCCGGCGAACTCGGACTCCGCTTCGGTGTACGGCGCGCCGGCGCGGCCGAGCACGAGGATGCCGATCGTCTTGCCCTGCGCGTTCACCGGCGCGAGCACGTACTCGGTCGCCACGGCGGCCGCCCACGCCGGCCCCGGGACGCCGGCCGGGACGCGCGTGCGCACCGGTCGCTGCCCCTGAAGCGCCTCGGCGAATGGTCCGGTCACCGCGGCGGCCAGGATGACGCATGGCGACGCCGGGTCGTAGCCGCGGGACGCGCGCCGCTCCACCGATCCATCCGCGCCGAGCACCCACAGCCCGACCGCCGCGTGATGCATCACGTCGCCGAGCATCGCCGCCGCCGTCTCGAGCTCCTGCTGGGGCTCGGCCCCGAGCGAGCCGAGGCGCGACAGCTCATAGAGCGCGATCGCCTGCTTGCGATCCTCCTCCGCGCGCGCGACGGCGCCGACGAACGACAGTGTCGCCGCGATGTCGACGCCGATCGCGCAGAGGGCGTCGAGATCGGCCGCGTCGTACGGCTCGCTCGACTCGCGGCGCTTCACGCTGACGACGCCGATGATGTGATCCCCGTTCCGCAATGGAGCGATGAGCGCGTCGCCGATGGACGGGTCGTTGCCGCTGAACCGTTCGTCTCCGATGACCGGTCCGCGCAGGAGCAGCGGCTGTCCGGTCTTCGCGACGAATCCGGAGATGCCCTCGCCGACGCGTTTTCGATCGGCCTTGGCCTCGTCGGACAGGCCGATCGCGCTCCGGATCGACAGCACGCCGTTCTCAACGAGCATGATCGAGACACCATCCGCGCCGAACACGCGCGCGAGCCCGCTCGTCGCGCGTTCGAGCAGCGTGTCCGGATCGCGTTCCGCGCGCACGATCTCCTGCAGCTCGTTCGAGGCCTTCGTCCGGGCCTCGAGCTCGGCGGCCGCGCGCTGGATCCGCCAGAAGGTGTTCTCCTCCACCAGCTCGAGCGCGACCAGGGCCGCGAGCCGCGCGAGGTTCGCGGACTCGTCGTCGCTGAACGGACCGGTCGCCCGGAATGCCGCCAGCGCGCCGATCCGATGATCGCGCCATGCGACGGGCAGCGCGCGCATCGCCATCGCGGTGCGTCCGTCGAGGAGGGTCACGCTCACCGCACCGTCACCCGGACCGCCGCCGAGGGCCGACGTCAGGAGGGCCGCCTGCGCGCTCCCGAGCCAGGCCGCATCGGGGCTGACGTTGTGCGCGGCGTAGGTCACGAACGATTGATCGCGTGGCCGCAGGACGATGGCGAGCGCGTCGGCATGCGCGAGCTCGGCGAGCATCGCGATGCGGGTCGGCCAGAACTCACCCTCGCGCTCGACGCTCAAACGGTCATCCCTTCACGCCCGCCGGCGGTCGCGCGGCGGCTTCAGGGGACATTGAGCCCGATTCGGCGGCGCGCGGCTACCCACCGGCGGGGGTGTTCAGCGGCACTGTCATGGTCGCACACCCTGCGATGGCGAATAATCGGACCATCACTCGCCCGAAGATCCTCATCGTCACGGCGCATCCGGTCATCGGCGCCGGCATCGAGACGGTGCTCCGGCTCGAGGGCCACTACGACCTGCGCCGCGTCGCGAGCTTCGCCGAGGCCGCGAGCGCCGCGGCGAGCTGGCCGGCCGATGCCGCGCTCGTGGATGGCGTGCTGGTCGAGGCGGCCGCCGCCCCGCTCGGGATCCCGTCGTACGTCCTGTCGGGCGACTCCGAGAGCGGCGAGCGGCTCGCCGCGCTCGTGCCCGGCGCGCGTGGCTGGCTCCCGAAGGACGCACCGCCGGCGCGCCTGGTCGGCGCCATCGACCGTTCGCTCGGGATCGTCCGCGTGCGCAACGACGTGCGAAGCGCGCTCGGGATGCTCGTCGCGGTGATCATCGTGATCGTGTTCGTCGGCTCGCTGCTGCTCTTCGTCTGGCAGTTCTTCCTCAGGTAGAGAGCGCTAGCGGCCGAGGAGCCTCGCGATGATCCCGCTCCGTTCGGCGGCCGGCTCGAGGTCCTCGATGACCGGCGGCGTCGCGGGTATCGTGCGGATCGGATCCTCGGCGAAGAGATACGGGAGCGTCGCGGTGACGACGGTGCCGCGGCCGGGCTCACTGAGGACGGTCAGGGTGCCGCCGATGCTCTCGGCGCGCTCGCGCATCCCCGCGAGACCGAAGTGCCCGCTCTCGGTCGCGCTGGCCATCGTCGGAGCGGTGTCGAAGCCGCCGCCGTCGTCCTCCACGATGACGGTGATCTCGGTCTCCCCGTACGTCAGGCGAAGCTTGGCCCGGTTCGCGTGCGCGTGCTGCGCGACGTTGCGCAGCGACTCGCCGACGATCCGCATGACCGCGCGCTCCAGCGGCGGCTCCAGCTCGTGCTCGGTCCCCTGCTCTTCCATCTCGACCCGCAGGCCGGTCTGCCGGCGCACGTCGTCGACGAGCCGGGCGACGGTGGCCGGCAGGTTGATCTCGCCGCCATCCTTCGCGCGGAGCGCGGCCATGTACTGGCGCACCTCGGCGAGCGTCGCGCGCGCCTCGCGGGCGGCCTTCGCGAGGCTCGTCGCGAGGGCCGCCGGGTCGCGATCCAGCGCGCGCTGACAGGCCTCGAGCGTCAGGACGACGCCGGTGAGCTCCTGGGCGATGCCGTCGTGGATCTCCTGGGCGATCTTGCGCCGCTCGTGCGCCGCGACGACCGCCTGGGAATCGCCGGCGACGGTCTTCTGCATCTGACCGGAGAGGTACTCGCCGAGGGTCGTCGCGAAATCGACCTCGGGATCGGCGAAGCTGCCGGCGTTCCGGCCAAGGACCAGCGCACCCAGGTAGTTGCCGTGGGACCCGATCGGCGCCAGCACGAACACGGTCGCCTGCGGCGGGGCCCAATCGGGCCGCCGCTCGTCGCCCACGGCGTACCGCGCGGTCGCGAGCTGCTGCTGGCGGAGGGCCATCGTCATCGCCGGCCCGATCCCCACGACCGGGATGACGGTCGGGCGCGGATCCGGATACCCGTACGCCGCGCGCAGCTGCAGGCCGCCGTTGGTCTCGAGGGCCCACACGCCGACGACGTCGTTGCCGAGCATGCCACCGATCATCTCCGCGGCGGTGTCGAGGTCCTGCTGGGGATCGTTGCCCATCGTCGCCAATCGAGAGAGCTCGTACAGCACGAGCGCCTGCTTGCGATCCTCTTCGGTGCGGCGCATCGCCTCCGCCGCGATGAACGACGCGGCGATCTCGCCCGCGACCTGCTGGAGCGACTCCACCGACGATTGGTTGAAGCGGTCCTTGGCCGTCACGGCATGCTTGATGTTCACGACGCCGATCGTCCGGTCCGCGGCGCGCAGCGGCGCGATCATCGCCTCGCCGATCGATGCGTCGTTCCCGGTGAAGCGCTGATCGATGACCTGACCGGCGAGCAGCAGGGGCTGGCCGGTCTTCGCGACGTGTCCCGAGATGCCCTCGCCGGCCCGCTTGCGATCCTTCTTCGCCGCCTCGCTCAGGCCGATCGACGACCGGACGGAGAGCTGCCCCGCGTCGTCGGCCAGCATGATCGACACGCCGTCGGCCCCGAACAGCTCGGCGAGCTGCGCCGTCGCGCGCTCGAGCAGCTGGTCCGGGTCGCGCGCGGTGCGCGCGATGTCGGCGATCTTCTCGCGCGTGCGCATGCGGGACTCGAGCTCGGTCTGCTGCGACTGGATCCGCCGGAGCGCGGTCGTCTCGGCGAGCTCCAGACCGACGAGATCGGCGAGGCGGACGACCTCCGCGGCACTGCGTTCGTCGAACCCGCCGCTCACCCGCAGCGCCGCGAGCACGCCAACGAGCTGCTCGTTCCAGGCGATCGGCGCGACGAAGATGTTCGCGGCCGCACGCCCGTCACCGAGCGGAAGGAGGATGCTCGCCTGCCCCGGCTGTCTCGAGCCGATGGTGCTGCGGATCAATGGACCGACGGCGCCGCCGTTCCACCCGGGATCCGCGGGCAGGTTGTCGGCCGCGTACGTGACGTAGCCCTCGTTCCGCACCTCGAGGACCACGGCGATCGCGTCGGCGCCGGCCAGGGTGCGAAGAAACGCCATCCGCGCGGACCAGAAGTCCGCGTCGGGTCGAACGCTCATCTCGAAATCTCTCGCCGCGGCCGGGTGCTACGCGATCGACGACGCTTCAGAATCGATCCTCAGCTCGAGCACGTACCCCGACGTTGAGACGATCCGCATCCGGGGATAGTCGAGCTTGGTGACGGACCCGGCGAACTCCTCCACGGTCATCGGATGGCGCAGCCCGATCGCGAGCGTCGCCACGCCGTTGCGGAAGTCCCGGGCGTAGACCGTCCGCACCACCGGCATGCCCTGCAGCCGTCGCTCGAGCTCGACCAAACGCGGGAACGACGAGATCGGCGACAGCACGACCTGAATCTCGCTGACCGGCTCGACCGCCGGCGCGTACCGCTGCTCGGCGGCCGCAGGCGCCGTCGGCGCCACGGGCGCGGGAGGAGCCGGAGTCCATCGCGGCGCCGGCGCGGCGGCGGCCGGCGCGACGTCGACGTCTTCGACGAGTCCGGGCCGCTCCGGCTGCGGCACGACCGTTGGCCGCGGCGGCGCGACCCACACCGGCGGCGGAGCCGGCGGAGCCGGAGGAGCAGGAGCGGCGGCGGGAGCAGGTGCGGGAGTGCTCTCCGCAGGCGGCGGCGGTGCCGGCCGTTGAGCCACCGGCGCTGGCTGAGCCGCGGCCGGACCGAACGCGGACGGCGAGCTGGCCGGCTGCGGCGCGACGACCGGCGCGGCCTGCGGTGGCACGAACTGCGTCGCCTGGGGCGGAGCGACCGGTGCGGCCTGCGGCGGCGGGGCGGCCGCTTCCGGCGGTGGGACGAACTCCGTCGCCTGCGGTGCGACATACGGTGCCGGTTGCGGCGCCGGCGTCGGCGCGGCCGGCGCCTCCGGTGGCGCGGCCACCGGTGCCGGCTGTGCCGCGACAACAGCTGCCGGTGCCGGTTGGGCGGCGGCGGCCGGTGGCGCCTGCACGGCTGCGGCCGGCGGGGTGGTCGCGCGGATCTCGTCGACGAGCTCCTTGAATACACCGCGGAGCGCTTCGGCCGCGGCCGTGCGCATCTCGGACGCGGGGAAGACCGCGACCCCCGGCATCGCCGATCGGGCGGACGGCGAGAGCAGCGCGCCCTCGATCGATCGACGGAGCGCGTCGCGCTCGATGCGCAGCGCTTCGAGCTCGGCGGCCGAGGCCGGGCGCTGCGCGCGGGCCTCCTCGGCGATCGCTTCCGCGCTCACCCGGGCGCGCTCGCGGATCTGATTCGCGGCGCGGAGGGCCGCGGACAGGGAGTCCTGGACCTGGGTGTCGAAGTCCTCGTAGACCGCGACGCGCTTGCGCGCGGCCTCGAGCTCGCCCTCCAGCTGGGCGACGCGCAGCGACAGCTCACGCACGCGCGTGGCGAGAGAGCCGATCATGTCATCGGCGGCGAGTGGCGTGCTGTCCTGTGGCCGCCCCGCGTCAGCCAACGTGGCACTCCTCTACGTGTCGCGCGCCGCGACCGTTCGTGAGCGCAAGGGTACACAAGACGGGCAACCGGATGCGGGTCAATTGGGCGACGAATAGGGCTCTCGAGGCCCTCGCGCGGTACCGACGCTCTGCTCGGTGGCCCCGTTCAACGCGACGAACGCGTCCACGACGACCGGATCGAAGGCCTTTCCCCGGGCCGCGAGGAGCAGCCCCATCGCTTCGGCCGGCAGCAGCGCGGCGCGGTACGGCCGCTCGCTCGTCATCGCGACGAACGCGTCGGCGACGCCGAGGATGCGGGCCCCCAGCGGGATCGCCTCGCCGGCGAGCTGATCGGGATAGCCGGTCCCGTCCCAGCGCTCGTGATGCGAACGCACGATGAGTGACGCGCCGCCGAGGAACGTGAGCGCCGCGAGGATCGTCTCGCCGAGCACCGGGTGGCGCCGGATGATCTCGCGCTGCGCATCGGTGAGGTCCCCGGGCGTGTCGAGCAGCCGGCCGTCGATGCCGAGCTCACCCACGTCGCGAAGCAGCGCCGCGACGTAGATGTCGTCGCGCAGCTCCGCGGCGACGTCGAGCTGTCCGGCGATGGCGTTCGCGATCCCGGCGACGCGCGCGCCCGATCCCGCGAGGGCCGGCTGGTCGTCCTCGACGGCGAGGCGGAACGCGTCGACGATGCGCGCGCGCGAGTCCCGGTCATCGGCGCGGGAGCCACGGGTATGCGAGGCGACCGCCGCGAGCCGCCGTTCCATCGCGGTCGCCGGCTCGGGCGCGGCGAACGTCGCGTAGGCGTTCGCCAGCAGCGTGGCCGCCTTGTCGCAGAGCTCGACGAGGAGCTGCAGGTTGCCCGAGGACAGCCCCTCTCGCTGCGGGTCGTGGACGAACACGTAGGTGCCCTGCCCGCGCACCGGCAGGACCGCGGTCGCGCCGGTGCGGAGGAACGGCGGAAGCTCGATGCGCCGCTCGCGCGCGCCGTCGGTGACGACAACCGCCACGCCGCGCCGCCGGACCTCCTCCACGAGCGTCGCGCAGCCGTCCTCGATCTCGAGACCGGAGCGGCCGATCGAGTAGAGCGAGTGGACCTGGCCATCGGTGCTGTCCTGCAGCACCGCGACGTCGCGGGCGCTCGCGATGTCGCGAGCGGTGCGGGCGAGCCACGTCGCCACCTGCATCTCCGCCCGCTCGGAGCTCTGGGCCTCGAGGATGCCGGCGAGGGCGAGCCGCTGAGCTTCGATCGCCAGGCTGCCCCGGATCCGCACGGCGGTCGTCGCCACCTGATCCGCCACCCGGGAGAGCTCGGACCGGCGCTCGAAGGTGAGCCGGTGCTTCCGGCTGGAGGCGAAGACCGCGAAGCCGACGAGCCGCCGGGCGTCGCGCAGCGGCAGGAGGAACGGCGTGCCGGTCCGCAGTTGCTGCGGCGGGCCCGAGAGGGCCGGGATCGCGGCGGCGTTGACGAACGCACCCTCGGCCCCGGCCAGGGCCCGCAGCGTCTCGGCATCCTCGTCGGATGCGCGGAACCGCGCCCGCTGCTCCGGATCGATCGCGTTCGCCTCGACGGCGCTCAGCGTGCCGATGCCGCGATCGTCGAACAGCAGCACGGCCGGCGCGTCCTGCGGCAGGTCGAGCGCGCGCTCGGCGTACGCGAAGAGGATCCGGGCGAGCTCCGAGTACGAGGTGGCCGCCGTGATCGTGGCGATCGACGCGTACGCCGCTTCGGTGCGCCGCTGGAACCGGCGATACTGCGCGCCGAACGATCCGGCGAGCAGGGCGCCGCTGAAGTACAGCGCGCCCCAGCCGAGCCCGGTGATGACGTTCGCGAGATCCGCGGCCCGTCCGAGGACGCCGATCTCGATCACGATGGCCGTGCCGAACGCGGCGAGGTACACGAGGTACGTCTGGCGCAGCGACACCGCCCCGAACGCGATGGGCCAGAGCAGGACCGCCGGCGCGAGCGCGTTGTAGCGCGAGAAGAGGGCGACCCCGAGCGCGAACGCGAAGAACTCGGCGACGGTGCCGACGGTCGCGGCGGCGTGCCGCTGGGCGCGGCGGGACACGATCTCCTCGATGCCGACGGCGATCGCCAAGGCGACGCCGACGGCGAAGGCCCGCGAGGCGATGTCCGGGTCGGCGCCCCCGGTCTGGTAGACGACGCCGACGAAGACGAGCGCCGCGATCGCGAGCGCCACCCGCAGCCGAAGATGCAGCGCCGCGAACGCCCGCTCGCCGTCGGTCACGCCGGCTCCGGCTCGGCTGGACGGCCGCCTGGTCGCTGGTAGCGCATCGGACCTCCTCGGCGCTGGCCCCTTCTTCAGAGAAGGACGGAGTCGTCAGCATCGCGCATCGCCCGAGCGGACGCGTCCGGTCCGCCCGGATCGACCGCCCCGCGGCACCGGTGACGCCGCCGCGGGGCTCCGTGTCCCTAGAATGCCTCGTGAATGGCCATCCGAGTACTGCTCGTCGACGATCACGAGCTCGTTCGTCAGGGAATCGCCGCGATGCTGGCGAAAGCCGACGACCTCCAGATCGTCGGTGAGGCCCGCACCGGGCGCGAGGCCGTCGAGTACGCGCGCCGCGAGCTGCCGGACGTGATCCTCATGGATGTCCGGATGCCGGACATGGATGGGCTCGAGGCGACGAAAAAGATCAAGGAAGAGCGGCCCCGCACGGCCGTGGTCATGCTGACCATGCACGAGAACCCCGCGTACCTCCGGGAGGCGGTGCGCGCCGGCGCCGCGGGGTACCTGCTGAAGGACGTCTCGCGCGAGGAGCTGGTCGACGCGATCCGGCAGGTCGCGACCGGCGGCGCCTTCATCGAGTCGCAGATGCTCAAGGGCATGCTGAGCGAGATGAAGCCGCAGGGTCCGGTACCCGCGGCCGCGCGGAACCTCACCAAGCGGGAGCGCGAGATCCTGTCGCTGGTCGCCGAAGGCATGAGCAACCGTGAGATCGCCGAGCGGCTCGTCCTCTCGCCCGAGACCGTCAAGAGCCACGTCGCCGCGATCCTCGAAAAGCTGGGCGTCTCGGACCGCACCCAGGCCGCGATCTACGCCGTCCGCAACGGCCTCGTCGAGGGTATGACCGCCTAGCCAGCGCCCCGCCGACGCACCCTCACAATTGCGCGACCGGTGATGTCCGATCAGGATCTGCTGCGCGATCTGGAGCGCGCGACGTGGCGCGTCGGCGCGACCACGAACGACACCGATCTCTTCGCGCTCATCCTCGAAGCGGCCGGCGACATCGGCTACGACTCCGCCTCCCTCATGGTGTACGACCGCGCGAGCGACGCGCTCGTGGTCCGCGCGGCGAAGGGCAGTCGCCTCGTCGGCACGAAGGTGCCCGCCGGCCCGGCGATCTCGTGGCGGGCGATGGAGAAGCGCCAGCCGATCGTCCTGAAGGGTCGGGCCGGTCCCGACCTTCCGCACGCCTACACGAAGGACGTTCCCTACGCGATCGTGCTGCCGCTGCTCGTGGGCGCGAAAGCGCTCGGGGTGCTGAATGTGAACCGCAGCACCGAGCCGACGGAATCGCAGGTCGGCTTCCTCCGGATCCTCGCGTACCAGGCCGCGTTCGCGATCGAGCGCGCCGGCCTGTACGCGGATCTCCAGCTGTTCACCGGCCAGGCGCTGTCGCAGGAGGAGGAATCGCGCCGGCACATCGCGCGCGAGCTCCACGATGGTCTCGCGCCGGTGATCGTGTCGGCGTACGGCATCCTGCAGAACCCCGGAAAGACCGAGGCCGACGTGAAGCGGGCCACCGACTACCTGCGGCGCGCGATCCAGGAGACCCGCTCGATCATCGGCAGCGTCCGGCCCGCGACGCTCGAGGACCTCGGGCTCGCGGGCGCGATCTCGTCGGTCGCCACCGAGGTCGCGGCCGAAGCCGGCTGGGAGATCGTGGAGGACATCGGTGACATCGGGCCGGTGCGCGCCGACGCCGAGGCGGCGCTCTACCGCGCGACGATGGAGGCCCTGCTCAACGCCAAGCGGCACGCCGGCGCGCGGAAAGTGACGGTGAAGCTCCGCCAGGACGACGCGTATCTCGAGATCGTGATCGCCGACGACGGCCAGGGATTCGCCAGCGAGCAGTGGGGTGAAGCCTCCGCGACCCAAGGGCACTTCGGCCTGCTGCACATGCGCGAGCGCATCGGCCTGCTGGGCGGCGTCTGCAAGATCGCGAGCAAGCCCGGCGAAGGAACGACCGTCCGGATCACGGTCCCCCGCGACCGGATCAGCTGACCGGGTGCTCCGTAGCCGGAGCCTCGGCCTGGTCCGCGAGCATGACCGGGATGCCGTCGCGGATCGGGTAGCGGCGGCCGCAGGCGCCGCAGACCAGGTGGGTCGTCTCGTCCGAGACCGGCGCGCGGTCGACCGGGCAGGCCAGGATCCGCAGCAGCTCATGGTCGACCGGCATGCCGGCAACCCTAGCCGCTTGCCGGCGCCCCGAGGCGCGGGCGCGGGATACGCTCTCGGTGCGCGTGCGTAGGGATATCGCGGTCGCGGCGATCGCCGCGCTCGTCGTCGGACTCTCGGTCACGCCGCGGGTCCTCGGCGCCGTTGGAGCCCTCCCCCACGATCTCGTCCTGTTCGGGTGGAGCGACGTGCTCGCGACGTGGAACGACTCGCGCCTTCCCGGTCACAAGATTCCGTATCTCGATGTTCCGTTCGCCTATCCGCCGCTGGTCGGCTACGTGGCAGGCGCGATCTCGCTGCTCAGCGGCGGGTTCCTCGCCTACGCGCTCCTCTGGGGCGTTGTGATCGCCGCGGCCGCCGGCGCGGGCGCGTACCTGTTCGCGCGGCAGGCCGGGCATCGGCGCACGCTGGTGTACTGGGCCTGCGCGCCGCAGCTCCTCCTGCTCTCGGGGATCAACTTCGACGTCCTCGCGGCGGTCCTGCTCGGAGCCGCCGCCATCGCGGCGCGCCGCCGGCACGATCTCCGCGCCGGCGCACTGCTGGCGCTGGGGACGGCGGCGAAGCTGTTCCCCGCGGTTTCCGCACCGGTGCACGTCTGGCGGATCGCGGCGAGCGGCGACCGCCGGCGCGCGGCGGCGGCGGCGGTCGCCTTCGCCGCGGTGCTCGCCGTCCTCTACCTCCCGGCCGTCCTCGCGCCGTTCTCGGCGGCGCGGTTCATCGGGGCGTACGCCGTCGGCGTCACCGCGAACATCGACTCACCGTGGGTCATCGTGGAAGGGCTCCTCAACGCCGCCGGGCTGGATGGCCATGTGGCGGTGCTGGCCGTCACGTACGCGGGCTTCGGCCTCTCCTACCTGCTGCTGGTCCTGCCCCGCACGCGCGCGGTATCCGATCCGGCGGTCGGCTTCGGTTTGGCGACCGTCACGCTGCTGCTCTGGACCCGGCTGTACTCGCCGCAGTACTCGCTCTGGGTGTTGCCGTTCTTCGTGCTGCTGCCACTTCGCGTCAAGAGCTTCGTGCTCCTGGCGATCGCCGACATCGGGGTGTTCTTCACCATCTACCCCCTGACCCTCGTGCTCGATCGATCCGATCCGCTGCAGGGCGTATTGCTCCCGTTGCTCTTCGCATCCGTCGCGCTGCGCGTCGTCGCGCTCATCGTCATCTGGCGCGACATCGCCGGCTCCGCAAAACGGACCACGATTGCGACCGCGACAGTACCGGTGGGGGGTCTCCGCGGGCTGATGTAGCCGCTACGCTCGCGAGATGCCCGCACGGTCGATCGCGATCGGCGTCATGGCCCACAACGAAGGACGCAACGTCGGCCGGCTGCTCGATCGGCTCCGGTCCGTCGAGATTGCGGGCGCGGACATCCGGATCATCGTCGTCGCGTCGGGCTGCACCGACGACACGGTCGCGGTCGCCGAGCGCGCCGCGGCGGCCGACGCCCGGGTGACCGTCGTCGTCGATCCGGAACGGCGCGGGAAAGCCGTCGCGATCAATCAGTTCATCGCCGCCGCGCCCGACGCCGAGCTGCTCGTGATGGAGTCCGCGGACACGCTCCCCGAGCCGGGGACGATCGCCGCGCTCGTCGCGCGCTTCGCCGATCCCCGCGTCGGCATGGTCGGCGCGCACCCGATGCCCGAGGACGACGAGTCGACCTTCGTCGGCTTCGCGAATCAGCTCCTGTGGCGGCTGCACCACGCCGTCGCCTCCCGGTCGCCGAAGCAGGGCGAGCTGGTGGCCTGGCGGAACGTGATCGGGTCGCTGCCGCCCGACTCGGCCGTGGACGAGGCGTACCTCGAGCAGCTCCTCCGGCAGCGGGGCTACGCGCTCGCGTACGCGCCCGAGGCCATCGTCCGCAACCGCGGCGCCGACACGGTGCGCGCGTTCGTCCTCCAACGGCGGCGGATCCACGCCGGCCACCGGGCCCTCGCCGCGGACAAGGGCTACCGCCCGGCGACCCGCGATCACGGGCTGGTCCTGCGGCTGGCGCTCGGCGAGCTCGCGCGGCAGCCGCGGCACGCGCACTGGTTCTTCGTGACGGCGGCGCTCGAGGTCTGGGCATCGGTCCTCGGCCTGTGGGATCACGCGATCGCGCACCGCAGCCACGCGATGTGGACGATGATCGAGGGCACCAAGGGTCTCGCGCGGACGACGCTCGAGACGTACCCGCTCGTCGGTGTCCTCGCGGTGTCGTACGAGCATCCCGAGAACATCCTCGAGTGCCTCGCGTCGGTGAAGCGGGATCCCTACCCGGCGACGCGCGTCGTCGTCGTCGACAACGGCCGTGCCGGCGCGGCGGCCCTCGTGCGCGCCGCGTTCCCGGACGTCGAGGTGCTCCGGCTCCGGAACCACGGCCTCGCGAGCGCGGTGAACGCAGGCGTGCGGGCCCTCCTCGCGCATGGCTGCGAGTACGTCCTGCTGCTCAACGACGACGTGGTCATCGCCCGCGACTACATCGAGCAGGCGGTGGCCGCCGCCGTCGCGGACCCGCGCGCGGCGAGCGTGAGCGGACCGATCTACTACTACGACGACCCGGAGCGCCTCTGGTACGCCGGCGGTGAGATCCTCTGGTGGCTCGGCAAGACCTACCACCGCGGGCGGCAGGTGCAGTGGGGTCCCGCGTTCCGCACCGACAGGCGGGTGGCGTACGGGAGCGGCGCGGCGGCGCTGCACCCGGCGGAGGCGCTCCGCGCCGTGGGCGAGTGGGACGAGCGCTACTTCCTCGTGTTCGAGGAGACGGACTGGTGCGTGCGCGCGACCCGGCAGGGCTGGCACCACCGCTACACGCCGGCCCCGAAGTCGTGGCACAAGGTATCGGCGTCGTTCGGCGGCGAGAAGGCGGCGACGTACCTGTACTTCCTGTTCCGCAACAACCTGCGCTTCATGCGCAAGCACGCGCGGCCGTGGCACTGGCCGACGTTCCTCGCGTTCTTCGCGCTCGAGTCGGTGGTCCGTTACTCGCTGACAGCCCTCGCGGCACCCGATCGCTGGCGGCGCCTGCGCGCGATCTGGCTCGCGGTGCTCGATGGGGCCCGTGGCCGCGACGGCCGCGGCTCGTGGCTGCCGCCGGAGGCGACCCCGAGCGACCGCGCCGCGGAAGCGTGACCGGCCTGCGACGCTGGCCGTGGGTGGCCCTCGGCGTCGGCGCCGTCGCGTTCGCGATCTACTGGTCGTGCAACGTCTGGTTCACCGAGGGCCGGAACGACTTCTTCCTCCTCGCCGACGCGTTCCTGCATGGACGCACGTGGCTGCATCCGGCCGACCTCATGGGGCCGTGGGATCGCATCGA
>JAXDLF010000051.1:0-4591 GCA_034666765.1 Chloroflexota bacterium | reverse complement strand
GAGCTCGGTGAGGTCGACCTCGGACACGTTCATCCGGAAGCGCCGCGCCTCGAGCACGTTCACGTCGAGGACGGCCTCGGCCATGCGCTGCAGCACGCGCGCCTGATGGTCGAGCGCGATGCGCGCTTCGTTCACGATCCCATCGGTGTCGCGCCGGGCGGCGATGGCACCGGTCACCGAGCCGATGCGCGACGCGGTCAGCCGCAGCTTGTGCGCCACGAGCGCGAGCGAGTCCTCGCGGTGCCGGTCGGTCTCGGCGAGACGCATCCCGCGCACCCGGTACAGATCCACGAGGATGGCGAGCCCGACGAAGATGGCGAGCCGGGTGGTCAGGTTCCAGCCCATCGAGGTCGGACCGAACCCATCGTCCTGCATCGTGTCGAAGGTCCACGCGACCGCGGCGGCGGCGCCGATGAGCGCGGCGGGGATCCGGCCGCCGCCGAGGGCGACGGCGAGGATCGGGATGACATAGAAGATCTCGAACGAGTAGTGACTCGGCGTCACCCGGTCGAGCACGAGGTTCAGGGCGATGGCGGTCAGGCCCCCGGCGGTCCACGCGACGCTCCGCGCGAGGGTTCTCGTACTCGTCTGCACGGTACACAGGATGCTCGCGGCGAGGCCCGCGGCCCATCCCCCCGGCGTGGGGTTCGCGCCTACGTCAAATTGATGAGCTACGCACCCTGGGGCGAGCCGCTGGGATCGAGGGAGACGAAGTAGGACTCGCAGGCCATGTCGATCAGGTCGGGCGTGAGCTGCGCCGGACGGCCGAGGAAGCGGGCCGTGTCGGTGAGCTGCTCGAGGATGTCCCGCGGATGGCAGGAGCGCAGGCCGAGGTTCTTGCGGCGGTAGTGCGCGAGGATCTGGGACATCGCGTCGGCCCGGTACTCGATCTGCTTCCGGGCGCACATGCGCTTGAAGATCTCCTCGTACTGCGCGACGCTCGGTGCCTCGATGCCGATCTTGTACCGGATGCGGCGGAGGAACGCCTCGTCCACGAGGTCGGCCGGGTCGAGGTTGGTCGAGAAGATGATGAGCATGTCGAACGGGATCTCGAGCTTCTTCCCGGTGTGCAGCGTGAGGTAGTCGACCCGTTTCTCGAGCGGCACGATCCAGCGGTTCAGCAGGTCCTTCGGCGACACGCGCTGCCGGCCGAAGTCGTCGACCATGAAGATCCCGCCGTTCGCCTTCATCTGGAACGGAGCCTCGTAGAACTTCGACGTCTCGTCATAGATGAGGTCGAGCGTCTCGAGGGTGAGCTCGCCGCCGGTCATGACGATCGGCCGCTTGCTGACGATCCAGCGATGGTCGAACCGGAGGCGGTCCGCGACGACCGGGTCGAGCGCGGCGCGGTGGTAGACCTGGTCGTAGACCTTGATGACCTGCTGATCGACCTCGACCGCGTACGGGAGCACGACCTCGCCGCGGAGCAGCGATACGAGCACTTCCGCGATGGTCGTCTTGCCGTTGCCGGGCGGCCCGAAGAGGAAGATCGACTTTCCGGAGTTCACCGCCGGGCCGAGCTGCGACAGCGTCTCGCGCGGGATGACCATGTGCGAGAACGCGTGTGCGAGCTCCTCCTGGGTGACCGAGATGTTCGTGATCGTCTGGCGCTTCACCGCCTCCAGGTACGCCGCCAGCGGCACCGGCGCCTTGCCGACGTACTGGCTGCGGCCGAGCGCTTCCTGGGCCTTCTCGGACCCGCGGTCGATGATGACGAACTGGTAGCTCGCGGCCGACAGCCCGGTGCCGCCGCGGATCTCGACGAGACGCTCGCCCTTGAGGAATTCCATGACCTTGTCGACGACGTTGGTGATCGGCAGACCGAGCGCCGTCGACACCTCGGCCATCGTCATCTGCCCGCGCAGGTAGAGCGTCTTGAGCGCGAGGTCCGCGATGAAGCTCAGGGTGAGTCCGGTCTGCTCGATCGATTGCGGCTCCGGAGGGAGCGGGATCTCCGGCGCGGCGGGCGCGCCGGGCGCGCCGCCGAGCGGCATCGTGGGAGCCGGCCGCGTCTGGGGTTGATACACGACTATCTGTTCCTCATCCCGCGCCGAATCAACGGTGCGCTTCGACGAGCATAGCCTCGAACGTGTCTTCGTCGACGACCTTGACACCGAGTTGCTTCGCTCGTTCGAGCTTCGTTCCGGCACGCGGACCGGCGACGAGCAGATCGGTCTTCGCGCTGATCGACCCACTCGGCTTCGCGCCGAGCGTGCGCACCAACGCTTCCGCGTCTTCACGGCTTCGGCGCTCGAGCGTCCCCGTGAACACGATGGTCTTGCCGGAGAACGGACCGCTGGGCGGCGCGGCTTTCGCCGCCGGTAGTACTGGTACTACTCCGGCCCGGACGAGCTTGTCCATCAACAGGAGCTCCGCGGCGTCGGCGAAGTAGCCCCCGATCGCGTCGGCGACCTTCGACCCGATGCCGCTGATCGATTGCAGATCGTCCGCGGTCGCATGGCGCAGGAGATCGAAGACCTGCGCGAGGCTCGCGTCCGCCGGCAGCTTCGACGCGACCCACTGCGCGAGGTCCTCAGAGGTGGTCCAGCCGACCTGCGGGATGCCGAGCGCGTTGATGATCCGCGCGAGCGGCCGCCGCCTCGCGCTCTGGATCCGCTCGTAGATGTTGGACGCGCTCTTCTCGGCGAACCGATCGAGGCCGAGCAGCGTGTCCTTCTTCAGCCCAAAGAGATCCGCCGGATCCACGACCAGCCCGCTCGACTGCAGCTGCTCGATGAGCGCGGACCCCACGCCCTCGATGTCGAAGCCGCCGCGCGACACGAAGTGTCCGATCCGCTGACCGGTCTTGGCCGGACACGTCGGGTTCGTGCATCGGTACGCGACCTCGCCCTCCCGATGCTCGACCGGACCGTCGCACACCGGACATCGCTCGGGCATCGCGAACTCGGGCCCGCGCTTCGGCGCGCGTTTTCCCTTCCGGGCGACCGGAGGCTCGACGCGCACGACCTCGGGGATGACGTCGCCGGCGCGCTGAATGATCACGCGGTCGCCGGCGCGGACGTCGAGGCGCCGCACCTCGTCGAGGTTGTGCAGCGTCGCCCGCCGGACCGTGGTGCCTCCGACGAGCACCGGCTCGAGCCACGCGACCGGCGTCAGCACGCCGGTCCGGCCGACGTACACCTTGATGTCCTCGACGGTCGTCGTCGCCTGCTCGGCCGGGAACTTGTACGCGACGGCCCAGCGCGGGCTCCGCGACACGAACCCGAGCAGCTCCTGATCGGCGACGCGGTCGACCTTGATGACGATGCCGTCGGTGCCGTAATCGAGGCCGTGGCGCTTGGTCTCCCACTCCGCGATGAACGCGAGGACCTCGTCGATATCGTTGGCCGGGCGGACGTTCGGGTTGGTCCGCAGGCCCAGCTCCCGCAGCCGCGCGAGCAGCCCGTGCTGGGAGTCGACCGCGAGCCCGGCCGCGCTGTACACCCACATCGCCAGGTTCCGCTTCGCGGTGTGCGCCGGATCGAGCTGGCGCACCGCCCCGGCGGCGGCGTTCCGCGGGTTCGCGAACGCCGGCTCCCCGCGCTCGAGCCGCTCCCGATTCGTCGCCTCGAACGCCGCGGTCGGCAGGTACACCTCGCCCCGGACGTCGACCCGGCCGGCGATCTTCTCGCGCAGGGTGAGCGGGATCGACTTGACCGTGCGCAGGTTCGCCGTCACGTCCTCGCCGACGGATCCATCGCCCCGGGTGGCGCCCTGGGTGAACGTCCCGTTCACGTACGTCAGGTTGATCGCGAGGCCGTCGATCTTCAGCTCGCACACGTAGCCGACGTCGTCCCGACCGAGGGCCTTGCGGATCCGCTGGTCGAAGGCACGGACCTCCGTCTCGTCGAACGCGTTCGAGAGCGACAGCATCGGATGGGCGTGCTCGACGGGAGCGAACCGGTTCGACGGCGGCGCGCCGACGCGCTGCGTCGGAGATTCCGGAGTGACGAGCTCCGGATGCTTCGCCTCGAGGTTCTGCAGCTCGCGCATGAGCGCGTCGTACGCGAAGTCGTCGATCGTCGGCTGATCGAGGATGTGGTACTCGTAGTTGGCCGTCTCGATCCGCTCGCGGAGCTCGGCGACACGTTTCTGGGCTTCCGCAGTGGCCATCGTGCTGATTCTCGCAAAGGAAGTCGTAGCCGTCGCGTACGCGTTGCCGTACGACTTGCGCGGTCATCTGTGACGACCGCCGGGCCGACGCAGATGACGCTATGGCCGTGCTCTTTCCAACGATCGAGTTCGCAACGTTCTTCTCGATCGTCTTTGTCGTGGGTTGGACCCTCGCGCGGCGGCCCCGGGCGTGGAAGCTCTTCGCGATCGCTGCGAGCTACGTCTTCTACGGCTGGTGGGACTGGCGCTTCGTGCTCCTGCTCGCGGCAAGCTCCGTCGCCAACGAAGCCGGAGCGATCGCCAGTACGAGCGCCCCGACGACCGCGTTGCGGCGAGCGGCGGCCGGCGCGACGATCGCGGCCGACCTTGCCCTCCTCGGGTGGTTCAAGTACTACGGCTTCGCGGCGCTGAACGTCGACGCGGTCCTCACCGGACTGGGCCTTCCGGCGCTCATGCCGCTCATCCAGGTCACGCTCCC
>JAXDLF010000050.1:0-25977 GCA_034666765.1 Chloroflexota bacterium | reverse complement strand
CGTGCTCGCGGTGCCGTATCCGCAGATCGGGTCGCAGCTCCTGGTGTGCGCCCCGGATCACGACACGACGACGATCGAGGCCCGCGGCGGCGCGGCCTCGCCGCGCATCGTTCTGCTCGCGAAGGGGACCCAGGGCTGCCCGCCGCTGCCGACGCCGGCGCCGACCCCGACGCCATCGCCGTCGCCCTCGACCAGCCCCGCGCCGAGCGCGACGCCGACCCCGACCCCGACCCCGACCCCGACGCCGACCGCGTCGCCCTAGGTCGCGCGCCCGAGGCCGACGATCGCCGCGGCGAGCTCGGCCGGCCGATCGAGCTGCACGTTGTGTCCGGCGTCGAGCTCGAGGCCGGTGACGTGCGGGATCGTGGCGAGCATGCGTTCGTAGGTCGCGGCGCTCAACGACGGCGAGCGCGTACCGCGAACGACGAGCACCGGCATCGGTAGCGTCTCGATCGCCCGCCACGCGTCGGCGCTGCGCGCCGGCCCACCGAGGATCCGCAGGAGCGCGTCCTTGCTCGACCGCCACCGGAGCGCGCCATCCGCGCCGCGCCGGAAGACGTGCTCCATGCGGTTCGCGTAGACCGCGTCGCCGTACCCGGGCGACGTCTCGCGGAGGTACGCGAGCGCGGCCGCGTCGTCGGCGAACCGATCCGGCCGGCCGAGCGAGAGGCGCCGCGCACGATCGCCGCCCTCGCGCCCGATCTCGGGACCGACGTCCACGAGCGCGAGCCCGCGCACGCGGTCGGGATGCGTCGCGGCCAGGACCATCGCGTGCGCGCCGCCCATCGAGTGGCCGACGACCAACGGGCGATCGAGGCCGGTCGCGTCCATGACCGCGATCGCGTCGGCGACGAAGTCCTCGGGCGTGAAGCCGGACGGCGGCGTGACGCTGTCCCCGTGACCCCGCGCGTCCGGTGCGATGAGCCGCAGCCGTCCGGCGATCTCCGCCGCGACGAAGTCCCACACCCGGCCGTAGTTGCCGATCCCGTGCAGCAGGAGGGCCGCGGGCGGGGATCCGGGCCACTCCCAGGCCGCGAGCCTGCCTGCCGGGCCGTCGAGCGTCGTCTGTCTGGCAGGCACGTCTCAAAGCCTAGCGAGGGGGCACTTTGGGGTCATGGACGGGCGCAGAATCCCGCCGTACCGTCGACCGAGAGGAAGGTGTCATGAACACACGTGAACCTGTCGCTCAGCAGCTAGGCGTCCTGGCCGGCTCGGTCCGTAAGAAGGACGCGGCCGTCGGCGAGCTCCTCGCCCGCCTGGCCACCGCGGTCAAGGACGGCCGGTTCGACGAGGTGAAGGCGTATGCCGCCGCCCTCGATCCGCGGTCGCTCGCCGAGCTCATCACCGTCCATCGGTCGCCGGCCTGGGCCGTGATCGAGGTCATCCGCAATGCCCTCGTCTTCGCTCCGATCGCGGTCACCTGGTTCGGCCTCGCCACCGCGAGTGCCGCCTACGAGCAGCTGCTTCGGCTCCGGCCGGAGCTGATCAGCCGGCCCTTCCTCCTGCTCTGGCAGGAGGGCTTCCAGGGCACCGGCGCGGTGCTGACCTTCAGCACGCTCGCGATCATCGACGCGAGCCTCATCGCGCTGCTCATCGTCCTGTCGCTCGTGATCCACGTCCGCGCCGACGTGCGCGACGTGAGCACGCGCACGCGCGTCCTGCTCCGCGAGTCGGAGATCCGCCTCCTGCTCGGGCACGCGCTCAGCCTCTCGGCCGGCCCGTCGCTGACCGATGTGTCCGCCGACACCGTGCTCGACGAGATGGTCGCGGAGGAGCGGCGGATCTACGAGCGCGCCATGGAGCGCGAACAGCAGCTCGTCGATCTCCAGAGCGTGGTACGCGACCTTCGCGTGGCGGCCGACGACCTCGCGCGGGCAGCCCGCGCGCTTCCAGCCCCGACCGACGACGCGCCCGACGTCCGCCGCATTTCCCCGGTGCGCTAGCGATGCTCGGCATCGGCCGCGGCGTCACGATGTCGCTCGCGGGCTGGCTGTGGGCGGACATCCTGCTCGGCCTCTTCGCCATCTTCCTCGCCGCGAACAGCGTCGGGGCGGCGACGCCGGCGGCGGTACCGGGCATCGATCCGCAGCCGGTGACCCTGTCGCTCACGATCGACGGGCCGAAGCTCCTGGGCTTCGACGCCGTCGCGGGTGCGGACGAGCAGCGGCGCATCGCCGCGCTGGTGAAGGCCCAGGTCGCGCAGCAGACCGGCGGACGCCGGGTCGCGATCGTCATCGCGTTCGCGTCGAACGCCGACCCGAGCGTCGGCGACGACATCAGCCGCATCGCGACCGGGCAGCTGAAGGACGACGCGTTCGCCGGCGCGGCGATCAAGACGTATCACAGCATCGTCGCGGGCGATCGCGGCACCGCGCTCGACCTCGAGATCTATGTCTACCGATAGGGACGAGAACGCGATCCACCGCGCCGCGTTCCGCGACGCCCGGCGGCGCGGAGATCCGCTCGCGGCGGCCCGCGCGGCGGCGCAGCTGCGGGCCGACTCGAGCGACCTGGACCCGCGCGATCTGCAGGTGCTGCGCCGGTCACGGCTGACGATCGGCCGCGCGATCCGCGATGCCCGATCGCGCCGGTTGCAGCCACGCGGGGCAACGATGCCGCCGGTCCCGGCGCGGCGCCGGATGCGTTTCCCGTTCGCCCTCGCCGCGACGATCGTGCTCGCCGCGGTCGTGCTCACCGCCCTGTACCTCCAGCTGCCCAACGAGATCGACGGGGGTCGCGCCGCGCCGCGGGCCGCCGTCCCGTCCGCGTCGGCCCTCCCCACCGCCGCGCTGAGCCGCGGCCGGGTCGTCCTCGCCGTGCGCGCCGTCGTCCCGGTCCTCGAGCAGCCGCAGCCGCAGCCGGCTCCGACGATCACACCGGTCGCGACCCTCGACCCGAACTCGGACGCGTTCCCGACGGACGGCCAGAGCGTCGTACCCGGCACCGGCACGGGGAGCGGTCCCGGATTCGCGAGCTGCCCGGCCTTCGTCCCCGGCGGGTTCGCGCGGCTGTGCGGACAGGTCGTCGATGCGTCCACCGGCCGGCCCATCCCCGACGCGTGCGTGTCACTTGGACCGTGTTCCAGCGAAGGGGTGCACACCGATCCGAACGGCCGGTGGGCGGTCCTGCTCCCGGTCGGCGACGGGAAGCTCACCTGGTTCCTCGAGTTCTCGAAGGCCGGGTACGCCGTGTCGAAGTACACCCAGACCTCGCGGTCCGGGCGCATCCTGATCCCGACGCAGCAGCTCGGACTGAGCCGGTAACTAGACTCCGCGCGTGATCGCGGACCTGCGCGTCATCATCGATCGTCGCGAGCTCCTCGCCGACTTCGCGTGGCGCGAGCTGCGCGCGCGCTACAAAGGATCGGCCCTTGGGTTCGCCTGGAACTTCCTCAACCCGCTCCTCCAGCTCGCGGTCTTCTGGGTGCTCTTCGGCGTCGTGCTCGGCTCCCGTCCGCGCACCGAGACGGGGGAGCAGCCCTTCGCGATCTTCCTCTTCGTCGGACTCCTTCCGTGGACGTTCTTCAGCAGCTCTTTGATCCTCGGCGCGGCGTCCATCGTCGGGAACGGCGCGATCGTGAAGAAGGTCCGCCTGCCGGTGCAGCTGCTGCCGGCCGCGAGCGTGCTCTCGGCGCTCGTGAACTTCATGCTCAGCCTGATCGTCCTGTTCGCGGTGCTGGCGATCTTCGGGCCCCGTCATCCCGAGGGCCTCGTCTACGTGCCGCTCCTCGTCCTCATCGAGCTCGTCATGGCGCTCGGGTTCGCCTACCTGCTCGCCGCCCTGAACGTCTTCTACCGGGACGTCGAGCACATCCTCGGGATCCTGCTGATGGCCTGGTATTTCCTCACGCCGATCCTGTTCCCGATCTCGCTCGTCGCGGATCGGCCGCGGGAGCTGCTCGGCCTGTCGCTCAACCCGATGACCGGCATCGTGGTCGGCTTCCAGCGCGCGCTGCTCGATGGCCTGCCGCCCGACTGGAGCCTGCTGGCCTGGTCCGCGGCGGTCGCGCTCGCCGTCTTCGTCATCGGGTTCTCGTACTTCCGCCGCGCGAAGGACGACTTCGAGAGCGCCCTCTAGCCGCCGGCGCCCGACCGCGATACTTCTCTCATTGACCGCCGATCACGCCGCCCACGCGCATGACGAGCACGAATCCCGGTACCGCGAGGGCGACGCCGCCGCGTGGGACCGGCCGATCCGCGACACCGAGCTCTACGACCCCGCCCGCCGCGATGTCTACAACTTCATCGACGAGACCAAGGTCCGGCACCTGCGCCCGATGCTCCCGCCCGGAGGCAACGCGATCGAGGTCGGCGCCGGGTCCGGCCGGCTGCTCATCCGGCTGGGTCAGGAACGGCCGTACCGCCTCGTCGCGCTCGACTACGCGCCGTACGCGGTGCGCGCGGTCCGGGAGAACCTCCGCCGCAGCGGGCTCCAGGGGGACGCGCTCTTCGGCGACGCGCTGGCCCTCCCGTTCGCGGACGCGTCCTTCGATCTCGTCCTCTCGGGCGGCCTGCTCGAGCACTTCCGGGAGCCCGGCCAGGTGATCCGCGAGATGGCCCGGGTGCTGCGGCCCGGCGGCCTCTTCTACGCCGACATCGTGCCGCGCAAGGTGTCGCTGTACCGCTGGGCCGAGCGCGGCCGGATGGCCCACGACGAGCACCTGGCCGAAGGCATCTACGAGAGCGACCTGCCCAAGCGCGCCTGGGCCGGGCTCGCGCGCGACGCCGGGCTGCGCGACGTGCGCATCGTCTCGGCCGGCGTGTACCCGCCGTACACCCGGCCGGGCTTCGAGCAGCTGCTCTGGAAGCGCGCGCGGTTCTTCCGATCGCTCGACGGCACGCCGGTCGCCGACGTCCTCGGGTTCTTTTACATGCTGACGGCGCGCGCGTGAGCGTCGCCGTCCGCGCGGACCACGTCTCCAAGACGTACCGGCTGCACCGCGAGCGGCGCCGCACGTTCAAGGAGGTCGCCCTGCGGCAGCTCGTGCCGGCCGAAGACGTCCTGGCGCTGCGCGACGTCTCGTTCGCGGTCGAGCCCGGCGAGGCGTTCGGCGTGGTCGGCGCGAACGGCTCGGGGAAGTCGACCCTCCTCAAGCTCATCGCGGGCACGGCGAAGCCGACGGCCGGCACGCTCGAGGTGAACGGCCGGGTGTCGGCCCTGCTGGAGATCGGCGCGGGGTTCCATCCCGACTTCACCGGGCGCGAGAACGCCTACCTCAACGGCTCGCTCCTCGGGCTGTCGCGCAGGGAGATGCAGCGGCAGATGCCGGCGATCGAGGCGTTCGCCGACATCGGACGGTTCTTCGACGCGCCGGTGAAGACGTACTCGAGCGGCATGTACATGCGGCTCGGGTTCGCGGTCGCGATCCACCTCGACCCCGACGTGCTGCTCGTCGACGAGGTCCTCGCGGTCGGCGACGAGTACTTCCAGCACAAGTGCTTCGCGCGCATCGCCGAGATCCGCAAGGCCGGCAAGACGATCGTCCTGGTCACGCACGACCTCGGCGCGGTCGCGCGGCTCTGCGATCGCGCGATCTGGCTCGACCAGGGCGCCGTGAGCGCCTCTGGATCGGTGCGCGACGTCGTGAACGCGTACCACCTGAAGGTCGGCGAGAAGGAGCAGCGCGAGCGCGCCGCGCGGGGCGAGATCGGCGGGCGCAAGGGCGATCGCACGGTCGAGATCACCCGGGCGCGGATCCTCGACCAGGACGGGCAGGAGCGCGTGGTGCTCGAGTCCGGCCGCCCCGCGTCCATCGAGATCGCCTACCGCAATCCGCAGCTCGTGTCCGACGCCGTGTTCGGCGTGTGCCTCTACCGCGACGACGGGATCTCCGCGTACTGCACGAACACCGCGAGCGACGGCATCACCGTGCCGCCCAAGGCCGAGGGCGTGGTCCGTTTCGCGATGGAATCGCTCTCGCTCCTGCCGGGTGGGTTCGACGCGGACGTCGGGATCACCGACCCCGAGGACCGCTACTACGACTACCTCGAGAAGGGCATCACCTTCCGGGTCATCGCCGGGCCGGGCCGCGAGATGGGGATGGCCCGGATCCCGCATCGCTGGGAGTGCGAGTGATGTTCGGTACGCTCGGCTCGTGAACGACGCACCGGTCGACCTCGCGGCCATCCAGGCCGAGATCCGCGAGCGCGTCCAGCGCAGGCGCGCGAGCGGCGCGTACAGCGACGACGTGCGCGCGGCGCTCGAGCTGCCGCTCCCCGGCGGGCGCGCCCTGTTCAGCGACGAGCTCGACGATCCGCTCCCGGCGCTCCAGGACACCCTGGCCGAGGAGGCCACGTACGACGCGACGAGCCGGCGGCGCTTCGTCGGCCCGGTCATCACGCTCGGCCGCAGGGTGGTCATCAGCCTGGTCCGGTGGTGGATCGCCGCGATCACGGATCGGCAGGAGCGCGTCAATCAGCTCCTGGCGCGAGCGGTCATCGACCAGCGCAACGCGCCCTCGCCGCAGTTCGACGAGCGGCTCTCCCGACTCGAGCGCGAGTGGCGGCGCTGGCGAGACGACGAGGTCGCCGGCAGTCTCGAGAGCAGGTTCTTCGCGGCGCGCTTCTCGGGCGACGAGCCGGTCATCCGGAAGCAGTCCGAGGCGTTCGTCGAGCTCTTCGCGCGGCGCGAACGGGTGCTCGACCTCGGGAGCGGGCGCGGGACCTTCCTGGAGCTGCTCCGCGACAGGCGGATCGGCGGCTACGGCGTCGACCTCGATCCGACGATGACCGACGAGGTCCGCTCGCGCGGCCTCGAGGCGTACACCGCCGACGCGCTCGAGCACCTGCGATCGTGCGGCGACGCGAGCCTCGACGGGCTGTACTCGCGCCACGTGGCCGAGCACATCCTCCCGGGCGAGCTCGTGGCCGTGCTGCGCGAGCTGCGCAGAGTCCTGCGGCCGGGCTCACCGATCGTGTTCGTCACGCCGAATCCCGCGACGCTCACCGTCGGCGCGCACACCTTCTGGCTCGATCCGCAGCACCGCCGGCCGATCCCGCCGGAGCTCTTCTCCTTCTATCTGGAGGTCGAGGGCTACCTGCGGGTCGAGACCCGGACGTCGCAGCCGAGCGACACCCGCCTGAACGAGGACGTCCCGGCCGGCGCCATCCGCGACAACGTGAAGCTGCTCAACCGCACGCTGTTCGGGGATCGCGACTACGCGGTCATCGGCTGGACGCCTTCCGCGTGACGCGCGTCCATCAGTTCCACCCGGTGCTGGCGCCGGGCGACGCGATGAGCAACCACGTGTTCGCCCTGCAGGAGCGGCTGCGCGCCTGGGGTCACGATGCCCGGGCGTACGCGGTCGAGGCGAAGCCCGGCGCCGACGGCGTGCTGCCGTACCGGCGGCTGTTCCGGGACGTCGGTCCGGACGATCTCGTGATCCTGCACTTCTCGATGGGGAACGAGGTCTTCACCCAGCTCGCGAAGCTGCGCGCGCGGAAGGTACTCGTCTACCACAACATCACGCCCGCGGAGTTCTTCCGGGGGATCAACGCCCACGCCGCGACGCACGCCCGCCTCGGCCGCCGGCAGCTCGCCGAGCTCGCGCCCGCGATGGACCTCGCGATCGGCGTCTCGGCCTACAACCAGCGCGAGCTCGGCGCCGCCGGGTACGCGCGCACCGCGCACGTCCCGATCCTCATCGACTGGCGCCGGTACGACCAGGCCCCCGACGACGCCGTCATGGCGCGCTGGGCGGGCGTCCGGCCACTGCTGCTCTTCGTCGGCCGGGTGTCACCGCACAAGCGCCAGGACGACCTCATCCGGATGCTCGCGTACTACCGGGCGTGCATCGATCCCGAGGCGCGGCTCGTGCTCGTCGGCGGCTACCGGGATCAGCCGCAGTACGACGCGCGGCTGGACGAGCTCGTCAAGGCGCTGCACCTCGAGGCCGCGGTCACGTTCGCCGGCGCGGTGTCGACGGCGGAGCTCGTGGCCCACTACCGCTCCGCGTGCGCGTTCGTGGCGCTCTCGGTGCACGTGGGCTTCGGCGTGCCGCTGCTCGAAGCCATGCGGTTCGACGTGCCGGTGATCGCGTACGACGCCGCCGCCGTCGGCGAGACCGTCGGCGGTGCGGGTGTGCTGCTCGCCGATCGCGATCTGGCGCAGGCGGCCGAGGCCGTGGGGCTCGTCCTCGAGCGGCCGGAGCTGCGCGAGCAGCTCGTCGCCGCCGGACGGCGGCGCCTCGAGTCGTTCGACCCGGACGCGGTGGCCGAGCGGACGCGCGAGGTGCTCGGGCTGTGAGGCTCGCGTCGGCGCACCAGTTCGCGCCCACCATCGCGTACGGCGACGCCGTCGGGAACGACTGCTTCGAGCTCCAGCGGCTGTACTGGTCGCGCGGCGTGCGGTCCGATCTCTTCGCCGCCGAGGCGAAGCCCGAGGTCCGCCGGTTCGTCGAGCCGTGGACGGATCTCGAGAAGCTCCCGGTCGATGGCACCTCGCTCCAGGTGCACCTCTCGATGGGGAACGACGTGCTCTGGGAGGTCGCGAAGCTCCCGCACCGGAAGACGGTCATCTATCACAACATCACCCCGGCGCACTTCTTCGAAGGGTTGAACGAGCACGCCCGCCGCTACTCGGAGATCGGCCGCGAGCAGCTCGCGGCGTTCGCGAAGGTCGCGGAGCTCGGCATCGCGGACAGCGACTTCAACCGCAAGGAGCTCGTCCGGGCCGGCTTCGCGAAGACGGCGGTCGTCCCGATCATCGTCGACTGGTCCGCGTTCGACGTGACGCCGGATCCGAACATCCTTCGCGAGCTGTCGGACGAGCGGACCGACATCCTCGCGGTCGGCCAGATCCTTCCGCAGAAGGCGATCCACAAGGTCGTCGCGGCATTCGCCCGCTACCGGGAAGGCGATCCGACGGCGCGCCTCTGGCTCGTCGGCTCGCACGCGATGTCGGAGAGCTATCTCGCGCAGGTTCGCGGGGCGATCCGGGCGCACGGCCTCGATGACGCCGTCACGCTCACCGGAAGCGTCCCGATGCCGGCGCTCGTCGCGTACTACCGGGGCGCGACCGCGCTTGTGACGCTCTCGGAGCACGAGGGCTTCTGCGTGCCGCTCCTGGAGGCGATGCGCAGCGGGCTCCCGGTCGTGGCGAGCGACGCGGGTGCCATCCCCGACACCCTTGGCGACGCGGGCATCCTCCTCTCGGACACCGGGCCCGACACCGTGGCCGCGGCGCTCGAGCGCGCGGTCCACGACGCGGCCCTCCGCAAGGACCTCGTCGCGCGCGGGCGGCGGCACCTCGCCGAGTACACCCCCGAGGCCGTCGCCGACCGGCTCGCCGAGGCCCTCGCGCTCGTGGGCTGGGAGCTGCCGGCGCACCGGAGCCGCGAGGTCGCGGTGGTCTCGAGCGAGCGCCGCTCGGGGATCCATCACTACGCGCTCGCGGTGTGCGACGGCCTGCGTGCGGCCGGCCATCACGCGACCTTCGTCGGGACCAAGCATCTGGACGCGAAGGATCTCGCCGCGAAGCTGCGCCACATCGCACGGGGGACCGACGCGGTCATCTTCGAGCACGAGGCCGGCATCTTCAGCGACATCCCGTTCGTTCGGGCGCTCGTGCGCTTGCGCCTCCGGGGGATCCCGACGGTGCTGTCCGCGCACGAGATCGAGCCGGAGAAGTTCCATCACTACCGGAAGCTGTCGCACGCCCTCCACTACCGCCCGAGCTACGCCTGGTACCTCGAGTGGCTCCGCGCGCTCTCGGTGGCGCTGCGCATCGGCGTGTGGTTCCTCGCGTACCGGACGATCCTCGCGCTCATGGGCTGGCTGCCCGCGCGGGTCATCGTCCACTCCCATCGCTCGAACTTCTGGGTGAGCCTGCTCACCCGCGACCCGCGCAAGCGCGACCTCGTGCCACTGGTCGTGATGCCGCTCGAGGACACCGTGCTGCCGGCGAACGCCGACGAGAAGCGCGCGCTGCGCCGGCGGCTCGGGCTGCCGGAGGACGCTTTCGTGTTCGTGTCGCCCGGGTTCTTCTTCAAGCGCAAGCGCTACATCGAGGTGATCGACGCCCTACCCGACGACGCGGTGCTCGTGCTCTCGGGGACCGAGTCGGAGTGGGAGCGCGGGTACTTCCAGGAGGTCCAGGACGCGGCGGCGGGCAAGCCGAACGTGATCGTGAACACCGAGTACGAGACGATGGGTCGGTTCGTCGCGGCGTCGGACTGCGTCGTCCTCTTCTACGAGGACGTCTTCCAGAGCGCCGTCGTCACCCAGGCGATCTGGGCCGGGCTGCCGTGCATCTTCTCCGACACCCCCGGCTTCAACCTGTACGAAGGCGCCGGGCTCGTCGCGCGCGACACCGCGCAGCTCGCGCGGGCGATGCGCGAGATCCAGCAGCCGGAGGTCTACGCGCGCTGCCTGCGGCAGGTCGGGATCCTGCGCCGGCTCCTCTCGCCCGAGCGGAACGCGATGCGCTACCTCATCGGCATCAGGTGACCGGCCGGCGGATCCTCCTCGTCGTCCAGCGCTACGGCGCCGAGGTGGTCGGCGGCTCCGAGCAGCACGCCCGCCTGGTCGCGCAGCGCCTCGCGCAGCGGCACACCGTCGAGGTCGCGACGACGACGGCCCTCGATTACTGGACCTGGGCCCCGCACTACGCCGCGGGCCACGACTTCCTGGACGGCATCCTGGTGCGGCGCTTCCCCGTCGTGGCCGGGCGGGATCCGGAGTTCAAGACGTTCGAGCGCCACGTGCTCGAGGAGGACCACGACGTCGCCGACGAGCTCGCGTGGCCGCGACGGCAGGGTCCCGATTGCCCGGCGCTCCTCGAGTTCCTCCACGCCCACGGCCAGGAGTACGACGCGGTCCTCTTCTACACGTACATCTACGCGCCCACCGCGCTCGGCCTCCCGATCGTCCCGGAGCGCGCGGCCCTCATCTCGACGGCGCACGACGAGTACCCGCTGCGCCTCGCGCCGTACCGCGCGCTGTTCCACCTTCCGCGCGCGATCGGCTACCTCACGCCCGAGGAGCGCGCGATGGTCCAGGCCCGCTTCCACAACGAGCAGGTGCCCGACGAGGTCCTCGGCTACGCGCTGGGCCGGGCACCCGCGGCCGACGTCGCGGGCGTGCGTGCGCGTCTCGGCATCGCCGGCCCGTACGTCCTCTATCTCGGGCAGGTCAGCGAGGGGAAGGGCTGCGACGAGCTGCTCGCCGAGTGGATCGCGCACCGCGACGGGGGCGGCTCGCCGGACGGGACCCTCGTGCTCGCCGGGACGGTGCGGATGGAGATCCCGGAGCGCCCCGACGTCCGGGCCCTCGGCCGGGTGAGCGATGCGGACAAGGCCGGGCTGCTCGCCGGTGCCGAGGCCCTGGTGCAGCCATCGCGCCTCGAGAGTCTCGGGATCGTGCTGTTCGAGGCCTGGCAGTACGGGACGCCGGTGCTCGTGCACGCGGCGAACCTCGTGACCGCCGGCCAGACCGAGCGCGCCGGCGCGGGCCGCGGCTACGCCGATACCCGATTCGGCGCGGAGCTCGAGGCCCTGCGCGACCGGCGCGAGACCTACGGCGTGGCGGGGCTCCGATACGTCGATCGCGAGTGCTCGTTCGCCGCGTTCGACGAGCGGCTCGAGCGGCTCATCGAGGCGACCGTCGATGCGTGACCGGCCGAGCGTCCTGGTGGTCGTGCAGCGCTACGGCGACGTGAGCGGTGGCGCCGAGGCGCATGCCCGCGAGCTCGTCGCGCACCTGCGGCCGCACGCGGATCTCGCCGTCGCGACCACGACCGCGGCGGATTACTGGACCTGGGAGAACGCGTACACCGCCGGGATCGACGCGGTCGACGGCGTGCCGGTCCATCGGTTCCCCGTGGAGTCGGGCCGCTCGCGCGACTTCCGGCTGCGCGAGCATCGCGCGTTCGCGAAGGTCCATCCGCTCGCGGCCGAGGACGCGTTCGTGCGGGCACAGGGCCCCGTCGTGCCGGAGCTCCTCGAGCACCTCCGCCGCCACGGCCGGGACTTCGACGCGGTCCTCTTCTTCACCTACATCTACTACCCGACGGCGTACGGGCTGCCGCTCGTGCCCGAACGCGCGGTTCTCGTGCCGACGGCGCACGACGAGCCCGCGCTTGGCCTATCGGTGTACCGGCGCCTGTTCCACGCACCGCGGGCATTCGCGTTCAACAGCGTCGAGGAGCGGCGGCTCGTGCATCGGACGTTCGGGAACGAGCGGATCCCCGGCGACGTGGTCGGCGTCGGCGTCGACGTACCCGCGTCGCGCGACGCGTCGCGCTTCCGTGCGCGGTTCGGGATCGAGGGGCCGTACCTCCTCTATCTCGGGCGGATCGTCGAGAGCAAGGGCTGCGCGACGCTGTTCGACCACTTCACGCGCTGGCAGCGGACGCCGGGCGCGTCGAAGGTGACCCTCGTGCTCGCCGGCCGCGGCGAGCCGGAGATGCCGGTGCCGTCGGAGTGGGGCATCCGCCACGTCGGCGGGCTGAGCGACCAGCAGAAGTTCGACGCCCTCGCCGGCGCGACCGCGCTCGTGATGCCGAGCCTCTTGGAGTCGCTGTCGATGGTGACGCTCGAGGCGTGGGCCACCGGGCGGCCGGTGATCGTCGACGCGCGCTCGCCGGTGCTGTCGTCGATGGCCGCGCGCGCCGGCGCCGGCCTGGCGTACCGGTCGTGGATGGAGCTCGCCGAGATCGGCGAGCTGCTCCTCGCCGATCCCGCGCTGGGTGAGCGACTCGGCCGCGCGGGGGAGCGGTTCGTCCAGGCGACGTACACCTGGCCGGTCGTCGTGGAGAAGTACCGCGATCTGTTCGCCGAGGTCGCCGCCCGGAACTCCTAGGGGATGGTGATGTTGGCCGGGGGACCGCCCGCCATCACGGTCACCATCGCGACGACCGGGCCGTCGGCGCCGTCGAATTTGCCCTTGATCACGAGCGTGATCGCGAAGCCCGGCAGAAAGCTCGTGGCGAAGTTGCCGCCCGCGTCCGTGGTGACCGCGCACGGCCCGCCGGTGAGGATCACGCAGTAGTGCGGCGCCGGAGATCCATCCAGGTGCTGGATGTGCCCGGTGATGGCCCCCTCGTTCGACTGGATCGGGTGACTCACCACGGGCGGCCAGCCGCCGTCGACGACGGGCGTCGGCGTCGGGCTCGGGGCCACCGTCGGCGTCGAGCAGGCGGTCGCGAGGAGCGCGAGGGCGGCCGAAACGGCGATGAGCTGTCGCATCTTGATCTTCCCAATCTACCTAGTGATCGCGTGACCGGTGCGCTCCGGGATCACGAGCCCGGGAGCACGAACCGGGGCAGCCGCAGCTCGCCGCCGCCCGACCCCGGGAGGGATTGCCGACCGACCTCCCGGCCGGCGACCTTGTAGATGAAATTCCAATTGATCGGACCGGCCGGGATGTCCACGAACCAGTGCCCGCCGTCGTCGGTGCCGATCGGGCAGATGCCCTTCTCGAGGACGACGCAGACGTCCCGCGCGGGCGTGCCGTCGGCGCGCACGACCGTACCGAACACCCTGGTGCTCCCGGGCGTGATCGTCGGACCGGGCGTGGGGAACGGCGTGGTCCCGGGGAGCGGCGTCGTGCCCGCGGTGGACTCGGGCGGCGTCGCCACGGCGCCGGGCGGGAGCGGGCTCGGCGCCGCCGCGCCGGCCTCGGCGGTGAACGGCGTCGGGCCCGCGGCGTCCGCCGGTTCGGCGGATCCGGACGGCGTTGGCGCTTCGACGGCCGCCGCCGGCGCGCCCCCGGATGGACGCGGCTCGGCCGATTGCGCGCACGCCGAGAGCAGGACCGCCAATCCGATGAGGAATCGGACGCATTTCACGACCTGATTTTCCAATACCTGCCCCAGTCACCGGTTGCCCGCCCGGTCGGGAATCCGATGCGCTCCGGACCTAGCATGGTCCGGTGAGGAACGGCCCCGGTCGCGGCGACTGGGGAAACATCGACTGGTCGCGCGTCGACCTTCCCGGGCTCCGTCGCAGCCGCGGACCGCGGCGGCCGGCCAACCGGCTCTCGACGTTCATCACGATCGCCGTCCTCGCGCTGTTCCTCGTCCCGCTCCTGTTCACGCCGCTTGTCGGCTTCCTCACCGATCTGCTCTGGTTCCGGAGCCTCGGCCTCGAGGATGTTTTCCTGCGCCGCTACACCGCGGGCTTCTGGGCGTTCGTCGTCTTCCTCATCGCGTTCTTCCTCATCGCCCTCCCCAACTTGTACGTCGCCCTGCGGCCGCAGGTGCCGCGCATCGTCGTGGACACCGACGCGCCGCGGCGCACCGGCGCCCTCGCCCTCACCCTTCGGCTGATGCCGCTGCTCCTCGTCCCGGCGTTCTTCTTCGGCCTGGCCGGCGGCGACGAATGGGACAACCTCCTCCGCTGGCTGAACGCCGTGCCGTTCGGCACGACGGATCCGGTCTTCGGCCGCGACATCGGCTTCTACTTCTTCACCCTCCCGGTGCTCGAGTTCATCCGCGGCTGGCTGCTCGCGGCGATCGTGCTCATCGCCATCGGCGTCGTCGGCCTCTACGTGGCGCGCGGCGTCATCGGAGTGGTCACCCAGCCGCTCGCCGGCGCCGACATCGGCGTCTCCGCGCGCAATGCCCTGGCGCTCGCGCGGCCGGCCCGCGCGCACCTCTCGATCCTCGGCGGTCTGTTCCTCGCGCTCATCGCGTTCGGGTACACGCTCGATGGGTTCGATCTCCTGTTCCGTGACGAGACGATCCTCACCGGCGCGGGCTACACGAGCATCAACGCGCGGCTGCCCGCGCTGCAGATCCTCACCGTCCTCGTCGCGATCGCCGCGATCGCGACGTTCGCCAACGCGTTCTTCCGCACCCTCTGGGTCCTCGCCGGGACCCTCGGCCTGTGGCTGGTGGCCTCCATCCTCCTGCTCGGCGTCTACCCGGCGGTCATCCAGGGGTTCGTCGTGACGCCGGACGGGCTGAACAAGGAGCGGCCGTTCATCGCGCGGAACATCGAGGCGACGCGGCAGGCCTACTCGCTCACGACGGTGGACGAATCGGACATCGACGTCGCGAACGATCCGCTCGAGTCCGACGTGCGGACCCAGTTCGCGGACACCTCGAGCGTGCGCCTCTGGGACTACCGCCCGCTGCTCGCCGCCTACCAACAGCTGCAGGCGCTCCGTCAGTACTACGCGTTCAACGACGTCGACGTCGACCGCTACGTCATCAACGGCAACGAGACGCCGGTCATGCTGTCGGCGCGCGAGCTCGCGACGAGCCAGCTGCCCGCGGCCGCGCAGACGTGGGTCAACCGCCACCTCTACTACACCCACGGCTTCGGCGCGGTGATGACCCCGGTGGGCTCGGTCGGCATCGAGGGTCGCCCCGGGTTCGTACTCCAGGACATCCCGCCGGTCGGCCAGCCGAAGATCGACGAGCCGCGGATCTATTACGGCGAGCTGACCACCGACTACGTCATCGTCGGCACGACCCAGCCGGAGTTCGACTACGCCCAGGAGCCCAACGACGTCACGACGCGCTTCTCCGGCGGCGGTGGGATCGGCGTCTCGAGCCTCTGGGACCGGCTGCTGTTCGCCCTCCGCTTCGGGGATCTCAACATCCTGATCTCGTCGCAGCTGTCGGGAACGCCGCGGGTCCTCTTCCACCGGCAGGTCAGCGACCGGGAGCAGCTCATCGCGCCGTTCCTCAAGTACGACCCCGATCCGTATCTCGTGATCGCGGATGGCAAGCAGTACTGGATCAACGACGCGTACACGACGGGCACGAGCTACCCGTACAGCGAGCGGTTCGGGGCGAGCGGCCGCACGTCCAAGATCGACGCATCCGACATCAACTACATCCGCAACAGCGTGAAGGTCGTGACGAACGCGTACGACGGCTCGATCACCTACTACGTCGTCGACGACCAGGACCCCGTGCTTCGCACGCTGCGCAACATCTACCCGTCGCTGTTCAAGCCGATCGCGCAGATGCCGGCATCGCTGCAGGCGCACCTCCGCTATCCCGAGCAGCTGTTCAACATCCAGGCCCAGATCTTCGCGACGTATCACATGACCGACCCGGACAACTTCTACAACCGCAACGACGCGTGGCGGATCGCGAACACCGCCCTCGCGCCCGGCTCGGCCGCCATCCCGATGGAGCCCTACTACGTCACCGCGCAGCTGCCCGGCTCGACGAAGCGCGAGTTCGTGCTGTTCGTGCCGATGACGCCGGCCGGCACGCAGCGCGACAACATGGTTGCGTGGGTCGCCGGCCGTGCCGACCCGTCCGACTACGGCAAGCTGCGCGTGCTGCGGCTGCCACAGACGCGGCCGATCTTCGGCCCGCTGCAGGTCCAGGCTCGGCGCGACGCCGACGCCACGATCAAGCAGCAGCTCACGCTGCTGTCCGGCGGCAGCGGTACCCAGGTGATCTACGGGAACCTCATCGTCCTGCCGGTGGGCAACTCGTTCCTGTACGTGGAGCCGCTGTTCGTGCAGGCGACGAACGGGAAGTTCCCCGAGCTCCAGCGCGTCATCGTCGCGACCCAGGACAAGATCGCGATGTCCGACACGTTCCCGAACGCGCTCAACGCGCTGTTCGCGAGCGCGCCGATCACGACACCGCCGCCGACCACGTCGCCGGGGCCGACACCCAGCGGCACCCCGGCCCCGTCCGGCTCGGCCGCGGCCGCCACCGTCGCGCAGCTCGTGAAGTCGGCGTCGGACCACTACGCGAACGCGCAGGCCGCGCTGAAGACTGGTGACTTCGCGACGTACGGCCAGGAGCTCAAGGCCCTCGAGAGCGATCTGGCCCGGTTGCGTGCCCTCACGGGCCAGTAGCCCGGATCGCGGTCCTGGCGTCCGCGTGACGCGCCTCGCGATCGGCGCCGTGCTCGCCCTCGGTCTCGTCCTCCGCCTCAAGGACATCGTGACCAATCCGCCGGAGCTGTTCGAGGACGAGATCTCGGGCGCCATGTCCGCGTGGTCCGTCGTCACGACCGGCCATGACGTGATCGCGGACCACCTCCCGTTCTTCACGACCGTCCTCGGACCGCAGCTCCCCGTCTACGGGCTCCTCACCGTCCCGTTCCAGGCGGTCCTCGGCCACACCGTGCCGGCCGTCCGGCTGCCCGCGGTGCTCCTCGGGATGCTCGTGATCGTGTTGCTCTACGCGTTCGTGCGCGCGCTCGCAACGCCCGCGCTCGCGCTGGTCGCCGCCGCGGTCGTCGCGGTGCTCCCGTGGGCGGTCCACTTCAGCCGGATCGGCTGGGACAACGCCGCGTATCCGCCGCTCCTGCTCGGCGGACTGCTGCTCCTCGAGCGCGCCACGCGGAGCGACCGCGCGAGCGGGCGCTGGCTCGCGGGCGCCGCGCTCGTGCTGGGGCTGACCGCGTACACGTACCAGATCGCCATCGTCATGACGCCGCTCTTCGCTGCGCCGCTGCTCTGGCTCCGTCGCGCCGAGCTGCTGCGCCTGCGGAGGCGCCAGGTGATCGGGAGCGCGCTGATCGCGCTTGCCGTGACCCTGCCCTACGTGCTCGTGTGGTCCAGCGTGCCGGCCTTCCAGGCGCGCGCCGACCTCATCGGTACCTTCGCCACGGGCGTCGACCGCGGAACCCTCGATCGCTTCGTGACGAATTACCTCGCGAACCTCTCCCCGACGTTCCTGTTCGTGACCGGGGACGAGAACCTTCGCCACGGCACCGGTCGCGGTGAGCTGCTCCTCTGGATGCTCCCGTTCGCGGTCGTCGGCGTGACGTCGGCGATCTCACGCGCCCGCCGGTCCGCGCTGGCGGCGGTCGCGATCGCGTGGCTGATGCTGGCCCCGATCCCCGCCGCGATCACCGACGATGGCGTGCCACACGCCGCGCGCAGCATGCTCGAGCTGCTCGCCTGGTCGATCCTGGTCGCGATCGGAATCGAGATCGTCCGGACGCATCTGGCGCGCGGCAGCGCCGCGACCCGCTGGGCCGCGGCCGCGATCTTCGTCGTCGCCGCGGCGGCCGAGACCGTCGACTACTACGGCGACGTGTTCACCGACTATCCGATCCGGTCCGCGAGCGCGTGGGGCTCGGGTACGGCCGCGACGCTGCGTGAGGTCGCGCTGCATACCGGGCCGGGCGCAACGGCGTGCATCGGGACGCTCAGCCGGTTCACCTTCCCGCACGTCGTCCGGTGGTACCTGGGCGACCGGCCGCCGTTCACGGTCATCGAAGGCTCCCCGGAACGGTGCGCGGCGCCGGGCGACGTCGTCGTGCTCTCGCCCGGAGAGCGTGCCTCGCGCAGCCACATCGTTGCCGCGGCGTTCGACGTCGCCGGCCTCCCGGTCGCGACGATCTGGCAGCGCGACGCGCGGTGACCGCCCCTAAAATGAGCCGGCGCGGCACGGCCGCATTCCGCTCGGAGGTCCCATCCCGTTGAGCCACACGGTCGTGATCGGCGGCGGCATCTGCGGCCTCGCCGCCGGGTCCAGCCTCGCCGCGCACGGCGACCGGATCACCCTTCTCGAGGCCCAGCACTTCCTGGGCGGCCTGGCCACGACCCTCCCGGGAAGAACCGGCGCGGGCTTCGACTTCGGCCCGCACGCGTACCACGCCCGCAACCAGCGGGTGCTCGACCTGTTCAAGGAGATCGCGTCCGACGGGTTCCCGGCACGCAAGAAGAACGTGAGCATCAAGTTCCGCGGCAAGTACTACAAGTACCCACTCGAGGCGCTCGACATCGCCAAGAGCATGTCGCCGATCGTCGCGGCTCGCGCGTTCTTGGACTACTTCTGGGAGTCCATCCGCCGGAAGCTCCGGCCGAAACGGCTCGTATCGGCCGAGGACTGGGTGGTCCAGGCGATGGGCCGCACCCTCTACGGGATGTTCTTCGGTCCGTACACCGCCAAGGTCTGGGGCATGCCGCCGTCGCAGCTCGCGGCGTCGTTCGCCCAGCATCGCATCCCGCACATCTCGCTCATGAAGGTCGTCATGTCCTCGCTCCGCAAGGGCTACGCGAAGCGGACCGGCACGGAGCACCGCTACGCGCCGCTCGTCATCGAGCTCTTCTACCCGCCCAAGGGCGCCGGCGTCATCTCGCAGCGGCTCGCCGAGCGCATCCGCGCGGCGTCGCCGGACAATCGGGTCTGCACGAACACGCTCGTGACCGGTATCGACGTCGAGGGCGACCGCATCACCGGGGTCCGGTACCGGACCGTGCCGGCCACCGACCGCGGCGGCCAGCTCTGCGTGCTCGCGTCCGGTACCGAGGGCACGGTGGATCCGTTCGGCGCGCAGCGCGGCCCCGAGGAGCGCATCGCCTGCGATCGGATCGTGAACACCGCACCGCTGCCGGCGCTCATCGACCTGCTCGGCGACGCGGTCTCGGATGAGGCGAAGGCCGCGGCGCGCTACCTGCGCTTCCGCGCGCTCACGATCGTCGGGCTGCGGGTGAAGCGGCCCAAAGCGCTGCCGGCGCAGTCGATCTACTTCCAGGACAAGACGTTCAACCGGCTCTCCGAGACACGCAACTACGGCGGCTCGGAGATCTGCGCGCCGGACGAGACGATCCTGCTCTGCGACATCACGTGTGACGTCAACGACGCCATCTGGAACGCCGGCCCCGACGAGCTGGGCGCGATCTGCGCGCGCGAGCTCGAGCAGGAGGGCTTCATGAAGGTCTCCGAGCTCGCCGAATCGGTCGTGCTGCGCTCGACGTTCGGCTATCCCGTGTACATGGTCGGCTACGAGGCGGCCATCGACACGCTCATGCGCGAGCTCTTGCGGTTCCCCGCACTCGTCACCGGCGGTCGACAGGGCCTGTATAAGTACGTCGACATGGACATCGCCTCGGAGATGGGGCTCGCCATGGCCGACTTCTTCGCCTCCGGCCGTTCGAAGGTCGACGCCATCGGCGGCGTCCCCTACGAAGACCGCGTGTTCGCGTGAGCGGCGCCCCGCTGAAGGTCGGCATCATCGGCGCGGGCTACTGGGGGCCGAACCTCGTCCGCAACTTCCACGAGGCCCCTGGCGCCGACGTCGTGGCGGTCGCCGACCTCGACCCGGAGCGGCTCGGCGCGCTGCACAAGCGCTTTCCCGCGGTGCGCACGACGACGGATCATCGCGAGCTGCTGAACGACCCGGCGATCGATGCCGTCTGCGTCGTCACGCCGATCTCGACCCACCGGCCACTCGCCGAGGAGGCGTTCGCCGCGGGCAAGCACGTGTTCGTGGAGAAGCCGCTGGCCGGCACCGTGAAGGACGCCGAGGCCATCGTCGCGGCGGCGCGACGGGCGGGCCGCGTGCTGATGGTCGGCCACACCTTCGTGTACAACCCGGCCGTCACGCTGGTCCGCGCGATCATCGAGCGCGGCGAGCTGGGCACGGTCCAGTACGTCGACAGCCAGCGGGTGAACCTCGGGCTGCACCAGTTCGACTTCAACGTGCTCTGGGACCTGGGCCCGCACGACGCGTCGATCGTCCTGTACTGGCTGCAGGAGGAGCCGGCGTGGGTCCAGTGCGTCGGCGGCTGCTACATCCAGCCGGACATCGAGGACGTCGTCTTCCTCACGATGGGCTTCCCCTCCGGCGCGATCGCCCATGCCCACCTGTCGTGGCTCGCCCCGAGCAAGCTCCGCACGATGACGGTGATCGGTGACAAGAAGATGGCCGTGTACGACGACGGGCACCAGTCCGAAAAGGTGAAGGTGTACGACCACGGCGTGGACGAGCTGTCCGCGGACGAGCTTCGCCGGAGCTATCGCTCGGGTGACATCCACAGCCCGCGCGTCGCGGTGACCGAGGCGCTGCAGCTGGAGGTGCGCCACTTCATCGAGTGCGTGCGCGACGGGAAGACGCCGCGCAGCGACGGCGAGGCCGGCGTGCGCGTGGTCCGCGTGCTCGAGGCGGCCAATCGCTCGCTGAAGGCGCAGGGAGCCCGCATCTCCATCAACGAGCTCGTCCGGTCGTGAGCCGGGCGTGACGAGCATCGGGCTCGACATCCACCGGACCGCGATCGTCGGGCCGAACGTCGAGCTCGGCGCCGGCTGCGTGGTGGGGGAGTACGCGATCCTCGGCCGCGCGCCGCGCGGCAGGAAGGAGGGTGAGCTGCCGCTGGTGATCGGCCCGGGGGCGGTGATCCGCCCGTTCACGACGATCTACGCGGGCTCGCACATCGGCGCCCGGCTGCAGACCGGCCAGGGCGCGTCGATCCGCGAGGACAACATCATCGGCGACGACGTCTCGGTCGGTACGCACGCGGCGCTCGAGTTCGGAAACCGCATCGGCTCGCGCGTGCGCGTGCACACCGGGTGCTTCCTCGAGCTCACGACCATCGAGGACGACGTCTTCCTCGGGCCGCACGTCGTGTTCACCGACGACCCCCACCCGATGTGCCCGGCGTACCTCGACTGCGTGCGCGGTGGCGTGGTGCGCAAGGGCGCGCGCATCGGCGCGAACAGCACGATCCTGCCCGGCGTCGAGATCGGAGCCGAGGCCCTCGTCGGTGCGGGCAGCGTCGTGCGCACCACGGTGCCGCCGCGGAGCGTCTGGGCCGGCAACCCGGCCATCGAGCTGAAGGACGAGATCACGAAGCTCGCGTGCTTCGCCGGCATCTTCCCCCACGCGTACGCGTGGCTGGACGGCACGCGCGAGGTGAAGGCGTGAGCCCCGAGGAGCAGAAGTCCACGGCCATCGGCGTGCTCGAGCGCGAGTGGCATCAGCTCGACACCTGGCTGCGCTCGCTCGGCGACGCGCAGCTCGACCGGCCGGTCTTCGGCGAGGCACCGGGCTGGCGCGTCCGCGACATGCCGACCCACATGGCCTGGTGGCAGGAGCTCGCGGGACGGGTGGCGGAGAAGATCGCGACGGAGGGCGGCGCCCCGGACGAGCGCGGCTCACGGCCGTTCCTCGGGATCGACACGCCTCCCGACGAGCTGAACGCGGCGACCCACGAGACCTGGCGCGACCGGCCGATGCGCGATCGCTGGGAGCGGTGGCTCACCGCGCACAGCCGCATGATGGACGCGCTGCGCGCGCTCACTCCCGAGCAGCTCCTGCAGGCCGAAGGCGGCATCGAGGGCCTGAAGCCCTACTTCGCCGTCCCGGCGCTCATCCACCTCCGCATGCATCGCGAGCACATCGAGTCCGCATTGAAGGAGACACCGAGCTCATGAGCGTGATGACCAAGACCGAGATCCCGCTCGTCGACCTGAAGGCCCAGTACCGGACCATCCGCGACGAGGTGCGTGCCGCGATCGACGACGTGCTCGAGGGCATGCAGCTGACCATCGGCCCGAACGTCAAGGCGTTCGATCAGGAGTACGCGGCGTTCTGCGGCGCCAAGCACGCCATCGGCGTCGGCAGTGGGACCGACGCGCTCCAGCTCGCCATCCGCGCCCTGGGCATCTCGAGCGGTGACGAGGTCATCACCGTCTCGCACACGTTCTTCGCCACCGTCGAGGCGATCCTGTACTCCGGCGCCAGGCCGATCCTCGTCGACGTCGACCCCAAGACGTTCAACATGGACCTCGTCGCCGCGACGGCGGCCATCACTCCCCGGACGAAGGCGATCATGCCGGTCCACCTGTACGGGCGGACCGTCGACATGAAGCCGCTCCTCGCCCTCGCCAAGGACCGCGGACTCCAGATCATCGAGGACGCCTGCCAGGCCCACGGCGCGATGCTCGACACCGGCGCGAAGGCCGGCGCGTCGGGGCGGGTCTCGGCGTTCTCCTTCTACTGCAGCAAGAACCTCGGTGCGTACGGCGAGGCCGGCAGCATCACGACGAACGACGACGCGCTCGCGACCGAGCTGCGATCGCTGCGGGAGCACGGCCAGAGCACCCGCTACTACCACCCGGTGATCGGGTACAACGCGCGCCTCGACGAGATCCAGGCCGCGATCCTCCGCATCAAGCTGCGCAAGCTGCCCGAGTGGAACGCGCGCCGCGTGGCGATCGCGCGCCACTACAGCGACCGGTTGAAGGACAGCGGGGTCATCACGCCGGAGATCCCCGAGGGCGGCCGGCACGTCTTCCACATCTACGCGATCCGCGTGCCAGCTCCGAGGCGGGACACGCTGCGCACCTACCTCGCCGAGCGCGGCATCGGGACCGGCGTGCATTACCCGGTGCCGATCCACCTCCAGGAGGCATCGGCGTTCCTCGGCTACCGGCAGGGCGATTTCCCGGTGACCGAGCGGCTCGCGGCCGAGGTGGTGTCGCTGCCGATGTACGCCGAGCTGACCGACGCGCAGGTCGACGCGGTCGCCGCCGCGGTCGGCGAGTTCATGCGCGCGTGACCGAGCGTGTGGTCAAGGCGGTCCACGGTGTCCAGGACGTCACACCCGATCCCGCGGACGAGCTGAAGGAGGCCGCCGACCTCCGCGCGACCGAGTCGAAGGAGCAGCTGCTCGCCCGGTACAGCGCCGCGTGCTACGACGACAGCGCCCTCGGGGCGCGCGCCCGGCGCGTCGTCCTGCGCGCGATCTGCAAGTCGTTCGGTAACGGCGTGAAGGTCGGCGTCGGCGTTCTCGTGCTCCACCCGCACACGTTCGAGATCGGCGACGCGGTGTTCATCGGCAACCAGACCTACCTTCAGGGACGCCACGACGGCCGCTGTGTCATCGGCGCGCACACCTGGATCGGCCCGCAGTCGTACTTCGACTGCCGCGACACGGAGCTCGGGGAGTACGTGGGGTGGGGCCCCGGCGCGAAGGTGCTCGGCAGCGAGCACACCGGCGAGCCCGCGGACGTGCCGATCATCCAGACCGACCTCGTCATCAAGCCCGTCCGGGTCCACGATGGCGCGGACATCGGCGTGAACGCCGTCCTCCTGCCCGGCGTCACCGTGGGCAAAGGCGCGATCGTGGGCGCGGGCGCGGTCGTGACCAAGGACGTCGCGCCGTACGCGATCGTCGCCGGCGTGCCGGCGAAGTTCCTGCGCTCGCGCACGGATCCGGTGTGACGGCACTGGCCGGCGCGCGCGTCGTCGTCACCGGCGGCGCCGGGAACGTCGGCTCGCATCTCGTGGACGCCGCCGTCGCCGCCGGCGCACGCGAGGTCGTGGCCCTCGACGCCCTGATCCGCGGCGTTCCCGAGAATTTGGCCGGCGCCCTCGCCACCGGGCGCGCGGCGCTGCGCGAGATCGACATCCGCGACCGCGAGGCCGTGGCCGCGTCGATCGAGGGCGCGGACTTCGTCTTCCACCAGGCGGCCCTCCGCTGGACCCGCTGCCAGGAGGCGCCGCGCGAGTGCCAGGAGGTCATGGTCGACGGCACCTTCAACGTGCTCGAGGCGGCCGCGGCGGCGAAGGTGCGGCGCGTGGTGCTCGCCTCGAGCGCGGTCGTGTACGGGGAGCCCGAGGCGCTTCCGATGCACGAGGACCAGCCGCTCAACGGGACGACGTTCTACGGCGCGATGAAGGTCGCGAACGAGCAGCTCGCGCGCGCGTTCGCGAGTCTGCATGGCGTCCCGACGGCGACGCTCCGGTACTTCAACGTGTACGGCCCGCGGATGGACGTGCGGTCGCGGTTCGTCGAGGTGATGATCCGCTGGCTGAACCTCATCGACGAGGGCAAGCCGCTCACGCTGTTCGGCGACGGCTCGTCGTCCGTCGATTTCGTCTACGTGGACGACGTCGTGCGGGCCAACCTCCTGGCCTGCGAGGCCGGCCCCGGGGCGGCTATCGTGAACGTCTGCAGCGGGGTCGAGACGACGATGCGTGACCTCGCGGCGCTCCTCCTGCGGCTCACCGGAAGCTCCGCGGGGATGGAGTTCAAGCCCCAGCCCGCGGGCGCGCTGCCCGCGCGGCGGGTCGGCGATCCGGCCCGGGCTCGGGAATTGCTTGGCTTCGAGGCCCGGACCGGCCTCGAGGACGGCGTGCGAAAGCTCATCGAATGGCGGAAAGAGGTCGTCAAGAGTGGCAGTTGAGACGAAGAAGATGAACGTCCCGATCACGAAGCCGTCCCTCGGCGAGGAGGAGGCCCGCGCGCCCTACGAGTCCATCAAGAGCGGCTGGGTGACCCAGGGCCCGAAGGTCGCCGAGTTCGAGAAGGCCGTCGCGGCCTACGTCGGCGCGAAGCACGGCGTCGCGACCACCTCGTGCACGACCGGCCTGCACCTGGCGCTCGCGACCGCGGGCGTCGGCCCCGGGGACGAGGTCATCGTCCCCTCGTTCACGTTCATCGCGTCGGCGAACGCCATCCTCTACACCGGCGCGACCGTCGTGTTCGCGGAGATCGACCCGCGTACGTACAACATCGACCCGAACGACATCGAGCGCCGCATCACGAAGAAGACGAAGGCGATCATGCCGGTCGACCAGATCGGGTTGTCGTGCGATATGGAGCCGATCAACGCCATCGCCAAGAAGCACGGCATCGACGTCGTCGAGGATGCCGCCCCGACGATCGGCAGCGAGTACAAGGGCCGCAAGACCGGCTCGAACGCGCATCAGACGGTCTTCAGCTTCCATCCCCGCAAGGTCATCACGACCGGCGAGGGCGGCATGATCACGACCGACGACGACGCGCTCGCCGACCGCGCCCGCAAGCTGCGCGCGCACGGCATGAGCGTCTCCGACCTCGACCGGCACACGGCCGATCGCGTGATCATCGAGGAGTACAACGAGCTCGGCTTCAACTACCGGATGACCGACATCCAGGCATCGATCGGTCTCGTGCAGCTCCGCCGGCTGCCCGAGCTGCTGCGGATCCGCGTCGAGAAGGCGGAGCGCTACAACCGCGAGCTGCCGGAGATCAAGGGGCTCGAGATCCCGTACGTGCCGCCGTACGCCACGCACACCTACCAGAGCTACTGCCTGCGCCTCACGAAGGACTGCAGGCTCGACCGCGAGGAGCTCATGACGAACCTGCTGCGGCGCGGGATCGCGACCCGGCGGGGGGTCATGGCCTCGCACCTCGAGAAGACCTACCTCGATCGCATCGGGAGGGTGTCGCTGCCGATCACCGAGGACGCGACCGCGCACACGATGCTCATCCCGCTCTTCGCGACGATGACCGACGACGAGCAGACCTACGTCATCGACGCTCTGCGCGACGAGCTCGG
>JAXDLF010000049.1:0-3952 GCA_034666765.1 Chloroflexota bacterium | reverse complement strand
GAGGGCGGCCTCCACATCCAGCACCGGCGCCAGCTCCTCGTAGTCCACGGCCACCAGGCGCACGGCCTCCTCGGCGATGTCGCGCGTATCGGCCGCGACCGCGGCGACGCGATCCCCGACGAACAGCACGCGGTCCCAGCAGAGGACCGGCCAGTCCTGGAGCCTGCGGCCGAGGCGCGCGCCCCCCACGTCGGCGCCGGTCAGGACCGCGTGCACGCCGGGGAGCGCCCGGGCGCGGGACGCGTCGATGGCGCGGATGCGCGCGTGCGGATACGGACTGCGAAGGAACGCCGCCTCGAGCGCGCCGGGCACGTCGAGGTCCGCGGTGTACGCCGCCCGGCCCGTGGTCTTCGCGTCGCCGTCGATGCGTCGCTCGGGCGAGCGGAACAGCTCGGTCCCGGTCACTCGGCCCCCAGCGTCCGTCGCAGGCAATCGGCGAAGCCGGCGAGCAGCTTGTCGGCCTGGCGCGCGATGAGCGGATGGCCGAGCTCGCCGATCCGGCCGAGGATCGCGATATCGCTCGTCACGCGGAGCTGCGTCGGGGCATCGCCGGTGAGCGCGACGTCGACGAACGCGCGCACCGCTCCGCCGAGGCGGCGGTCCTCGGCGTCCGCCCGCAGCCGGGCCGTGCCCGCGGCCTCGTCGCGCGACTCGACGATCACCGTGCCGGCGAGGGCGAGCTTCACCGGGCCGACCCGCACGTCGAGGGTCCCGGAGACGCCCTCGCCCGCGGGCGCCAGGTCGCGCGTGCCCGGTACGCAGCCGGCGGCCACCGGCAGATCCATCAGGAGGGCCCAGACGCTCGCCCGCGGCGCATCGACGGCCACGGTGTGCTCGAGCTTCACGCGACCTCCCGCAGCGCGCGCTCGGTCCACACCCGAGCCATCGCGCGCTTGTACTCGGCGCTGCCCCGCAGGTCGTCGATCGGATCGGTCGCCGCGGCCGCGCGCTCGGCGGCCTCGCGGATGGCGGCGTCGTCCAGCGGCCGGCCGAGGAGCGCCCGCTCGGCCTCGCGCGCGCGCAGCGGGACCGGCGCGGCGCCGCCGAGCGCGATCCGCGCGTGGGTGCAGCGGCCGCCGCCATCGACCGCGACGACGACCGCCACCGAGACGGTCGCGTAATCGTCGAGGGTGCTCGGGAGGAACTTCTTGTACGTCGCCCGGGCGCCACCGGGGAGCGGCGGCAGCTCGATGCGCACGAGCAGCTCGTCCGCTCTGAGGGACGTCTCGAAGACGTCGACGAACAGCTCGTCGAGCGGGATGGTGCGCGTCCCCGCGGCGGACGCCGCGACGGCCCGCCCGTCGAGGGCCAGCAGCGTGACCGGCGGGTCCTGCGCCGGATCGGCGTGCGCCAGGTTGCCGCCGACCGTGGCCTGCTCGCGGATCCGGACCGTCGCGACCGCGGCGAACGTCCGCGCGAGGGCCGGCGCGTGCGCGCGCACCGCCGCCGAGCGCGCGAGCGCGCCGTGGGTCGCGAGCGCGCCGATCCGCAGGCCGTCGCCCCCATCGATCGCGCGGAGCTCGACGAGCCGGCGCAGTCCGATGACCCGCGCCGGCCGGACGAGATCCTGTTTCATCAGGATCACGAGCGACGTGCCGCCGGCCAGCACGTGGGTGTCGTCGACGTCCGTGGCGAGGAGGGCGACGGCCTCGGCGAGGGTCTCCGGCTCGACGTACTCGAACGGCCTCATGCGGAGTCGCGCGCCGTCGCGATCGCGCGCTGGATGCCGTAGTAGCCGGTGCAGCGGCAGAGGTTGCCCATCATCCAGTCGTTCACCTCGGCGGCGGTGGCGTCCGGCTTCGCGCGCAGCAGCGCATCGGCGGCCATGAGCTGCCCCGACGTGCAGATGCCGCACTGGAACCCGCCCTCGACGACGAAGGCGTCCTGCAGCGGGGTGAGCGGGCCATCGCCGAGACCCTCGACGGTGCGCACGGCGGCGCCGTCCACCTGCGTCGCGAGCAGGAGGCAGGCCGACATCGGGGCGCCGTCGACCTGCACGGTGCAGAGCCCGCAGACGCCGACCGAGCAGCCGTCCTTCGTCCCCGTCACGCGGAGATCGTCGCGCAGCAGGTCCACGAGCAGCCGCTCGGCCGGGACGGTGACCTCCCGCGGCGCGCCGTTGAGGGTGAACCGAATGGCGTGCTCGCTCATGCGGACGCGCGCTCGCGGAGGCGGAAGCGCTGGACCTTGCCGGTCGCGGTCTTCGGCAGCTCGGCGACGGGCTCGATCCAGCGTGGCCGCTTGTGTCGGGCCAGGCGCTGGGCGCACAGGTCGCCGAGATCGGACCCGTCACCCCGCAGCACCACGTAGGCGCACACCTTGGTGAGCCCGTCGGCGTCGGCACGCCCGACGACCGCGCACTCGGCCACCGCGGGATGCGAGAGCAGCACCGATTCCACCTCGAGCGGCGAGACCCATTGGGCTCCGACCCGGAGCATGTCGTCGTCCCGCCCGAGATGAAAGTAGCGGCCATCGCGGACGCGGTACCGATCGCCGGTCACGACCCAGCCGTCGCGGAACGTGGCCGCCGTGCGATCCGGGCGGTCGTGGTACCCCCGCGCGGTCGAGCCGCCGCGCACCCAGAGCGTGCCCTCGGCCGCGTCGCGGCCGTCGGGCCCGACGACGCGGGCCTCGTATCCCGGGATGACCCGACCCGACGAACCGGCTGCCACGTCGTCGACGGTATTCGAGATCGCGATGTAGCCGATCTCGGTCGAGCCGATGCCGTCCAGGATCGCGAGCCCGAAGCGGCGCCGCCAGCGTTCGGCGAGCGGCGGGGGCAGGGCCTCGCCGGCCGAGATGCAGAGCCGCAGCGACGACACATCGCCGCCGGCCCCGGCCTCGCTGGCGGCCAGCAGCGCCGCGTACGCGGTCGGGACGGCGTAGAGGACCGTCGGGCGCTCGCGCGCGATGACGACCCAGGCGCGGTCGGCCGCGAACCGCTCCGGGTCCAGCACGGCCGAAGCGCCGTGCGCGAGCGGGATGACCAGGGAGCTGTTCAGCCCATAGGAGAAGAACAGCTTCGCGGTGCTGTAGACCCGGTCGGCGGGCCCGATCGCCGCGACGTGGCGCCCGTGGCCGTGCGCCGGGACGAGGGCGCGCTCGTGGAGATGGATGACCGCCTTCGGAGCGCCGGTCGTCCCGCTCGAGTACTGCCAGAAGCACATGTCGTCCCCCCGCGTGCCGGCCGCCGGGGCCGGCGTGCCGCGCTCCGGGGGTGGATCGCTCTCGGTGACCGTCACGGTGGCGCCGCTGTCGCGGACCATGAACGCGACCTCCGCCGGTGGCGCGAGCGTCGAGAGCGGCACGGGGATCGCGCCGATCTTCGCGGCGCCGAGGAACGTCGCGACGAACGCCGGCGAGTCGCGCAGCACGAGGGCCACCCGCTCGCCGCGCCCCACGCCGCGCGCGCGGAGGGCCGCGGCCGCGCCGTCCTGCAGCGCGGCGACGTCGCCGTAGGTGAAGGTCTCGCCGCGGTACCGGAGCGCGGGTCGCGCGCCGTGACCCGCCGCGCACGCGGCATCGGCGAGCGCGCTCGCCAGATTGAACGCGGCTAGAGGTACTTGCGGCCCTCGAGCTTGTCCGGGACGACGAGGCCGAGCGCCTGGATCTTCGGGTCCATCTCCGCGATGTACTCCTGGCGCATCTTCCCGTTGGTGCGCTTCTTGAGGCCCCACTCGATGTACCGCTGGTCACGCGCCGATTCCGAGCGGCCGAACATGTCGAGGCCGACGACGTACCACTTGTCGATGGCGCGCTGCGCCGCGGCCGTGCCCTCCGGCGTCTCCATCAGCTTCTGGAGCTGCTGCTCGCCGTACGCGACGTGGCCCTTCTCCTCGCGAAGGATGGTCGGAAGGACGTCGTCCGTGGGGAGGTACGAGGACCCGACCATCTCGTCGAGCTGGTACTCCCCGACCTTGTCGATGAGGAAGCCGAACGCGGCGAAGTCGCC
>JAXDLF010000048.1:0-27724 GCA_034666765.1 Chloroflexota bacterium | reverse complement strand
CGGAGATCGTGTCCAGCTGCACGGCGCCGACGCGCCGCAGCATCGTGCGCACGTCCGGATCGCGCGGGCCGATGAAGCCCTGGGCGTGGAGCGCGATCGTCCGTGCCTCGGCCGCGGAGAGCTCGGTGGTCACGCCGGGCGCGTGAACCAGGTCGCGCGGTAGAGCGTGCGGAAGCCGACGTCGTGGAGGTTGTGCCCGCTCGGCGAGTCGGGATCCGTCTGCGAGATGAAGATCCGTCTGCCGCGCGCGAGCCCCGCCTGGACCCGCGCCGCGATCAGGGCCTTCTGGATGCCGCGACCGCGGAACCGCTCGAGCACGCTCCCGGAATAGCAGCCGGCGACGCGATCGGTGAGGACGAGCTGGCCGGTGCCCGCGTCCTCGCCGCCGACCGACGCGATGAACGCGGCGCCGGCTTCGCCCATGCGCGTGAGCGACGCGACGCTGAGGTCGACGAAGAACCGGCCGAGGAGCTCGCCGCCATCCATCCCGAAGCCGTCGCGCACGAGCTCGCCGAACCGCTGGTACTCGGCCGGCCCGACGCGGCGGATCGCGGCTCCGGCGACGGACCACCCGCTGCCGCCATCGGTCTCGAGGACGTGCGATTCGTAGCCGTGGCCGGAGTCGGTGAAGCCGGCCCGGCCGAGCGCGGCGACCAGGTCCGCCGGCGTGCGGTCCGGATACACCTCGACGCACGGCGTGCGCCGCTTCGCGGCGAAGTGCCGCACGACTTCGTCGATCCCCCGCTCGTCGAGCGACCCGAGAATTCCGGCGCCGACGACACGGTTGAACAGCGGGTACTCCCAGGCACCGCACGTCGGCGTCGCCAGGCCGGAGACCTCGTCGAACGACGTGCCGTAGCGCGCCGCGAGGTCGGGCGAGCCCGCGAGGAAGGCCCGCCCTGCCGCGATCTGGTTGTCGAGCTCGAGGCGGACCAGCTCCCCGTCGCCGGTCATGCCAGCCGGCGCAGCGTTCGGCGCACGAGCTCGCGGGCCAGCCCGACCTTGTAGCCGTTGTCCTTCAACGGCTCGGCGGACTCGAGCGCGGCGTCCGCCGCGGCCTGGCACGCGGCATCGTCGAGGACCCGGCCCTCCAGCAGCTTCTCGGCGTCGCGCGCCCGCCAGGGCACCGGCGCGACCCCGCCCAGGACGATCCGGGCGTCGCGGACCACCCCGCCGATGAGCTTGACGGACACCGCGACCGACACGAGCGCGAAGCTCCAGGTCTTGCGCTCCATCGCCTTCTCGAACGCGCCGCGGCGGGCGAGCGCGTTCTCCGGAACGCGAACCTCCACGACGAGCTCGTCGGCGGTGATGGCATGCTCGCGACGGACGCGGCCGTGCGGCGTCACGAACAGGTCGGCGAGCGGCATGGTCCGGGTGCCCCGCGATCCGGTCAGGACCACGGTCGCGTCGTACGCGATGAGCGCCGGCGCGAGATCCGACGGCGCGACGGCCACGCATTCCTCGGCGCCGAGGATCGCGTGCAGCCGGTTGTCGCCGTCGATGGCGAAGCACCGCACGCCGCCCTTGAGCCAGCAGGGATAGGCCTCGTCGCGGAAGTACCAGCAGCGATTCCGCTGGAGCAGATTGCCGCCGACGGTGCCCATCGTGCGGAGCTGCAGCGTCGCCGCCGGCCGCAACGCCTCGCCGACGATCGGTACGAGCTTCGCGAGATCGGCGGAGGTCTCGAGCTCGACGAGCGGCACCAGCGCCCCGATCCGCAGGCCCTTGCTCTTCACGCGGGCCCACCCCCGCAGCGGCTCGAGGTCGCGGATGTCGACGATCCGCTCGGGCGCGGCGATCCCGTCCTTCATCAGGCCGAGCAGATCCGTCCCGCCGGCCATGACGGTCGCGCCGCCCCGGACCAGCTCGAGCGCGTCGGTCATCGCCCGCGGGCGCGCGTACCCGAACGGCTTCATGCGCGAAGGCTCAGCGCGTCGAGCACCCGCTGCCTGGTGATGGGCGCGGTCCGGATGCGCACGCCGATCGCGTTCGCCACGGCGTTCGCGACGGCCGCCGGCAACGGGATGATCGGCGGCTCGCCGAGCCCCTTCGCCCCGATGTTGTTCGCCTTCGTGTCCGGATCGTCGATGAAGCGCACCGTGATCTTCGGGACGTCGCGGATCGTCGGCACCTTGTACCCCTCGAGATTGCCGTTCAGCACCCGGCCGGTCGGCCGGTCGACGACGCGCTCCTCGCTGAGCACGAAGCCGAGGCCCTGGATGACCCCGCCCTCGACCTGCGATGCCGCGGTGAGCGGGTTGATCACGCGGCCGATGTCGTGCACCGCGACGACGTGCTCCACGAAGACCTCGCCCGTGCGCACGTCGACCTCGACCTGGGCGAAGTGCGCGCCGAAGGTCTTGAGCGAGAGGCCCTCGGGATTCGGGAACCGGGAGCCCTTGCCGATGACGGTGTAGTTCTCGATCTGACCGAGCACCTCGCCGATCGGGGTGCGCCGGCCCTTGCTGACGATGGCTCCGCGCTCGACGCGGAGCTCGGCCGCCGGCACCTCGAGCAGCCCGCCCGCGGCCTGCAGCAGCTGGGTCCGGGCGTCCTTCGCCGCGAGACGCACCGCGGGACCGACGGACGAGACGGTGAGCGACCCCGCGGAGATCGGGGCGTACTGGCTGTTCGTGTCGCCGAGCTCGACGCGGATGTCTCCGACCTCGAGGCCGAGCTCCTCGGCGACGAGCTGCGCCAGGACGGTCCGCGTACCCGTGCCGATGTCCTGGGTTCCGCACCGAAGCACGGCCGTGCCGTCGGGGTTGAGGTGGACCGTGGCGTAGGCCGGCGGCAGGCCGCTGCCGCCCCAGAGCTGCGAGGCCATGCCGAAGCCCCGGCGGCGATGGGGCGCGCTGCCGCGCGCGCCCTCCGCGCGGCGGTGCTGCCAGCCGATCTCCTTCGCGCCGATGTCGTAGCACGCGAGCAGCCGTTTCAGGGAGTAGCGATTTCCGAGGAACGGATCGCTCTGCCGCGCGGCGTGCCGCCGGCGCAGCGCGAGCGGATCCTCGCCGATGCGGTCGGCGAGCTCGTCGATCGCCTGGTCGAGCGCGAACGTGCCCTCGACGTAGCCCGGGGCGCGGAACGAGCTGAGCGCGCCGAGGCTCGTGACCACCTTGTACGAGCGCGTGCGGACGTGCGGGATGTCGTACAGCCCGTTCGTCGGCCCCGTCGGGTCGGCGACCCAGCGGCCCTGGCCCGAGTTCGACCACGAGAGGTGCTCGATTGCGTGGATGCGCTTGCCCTTGGCCGCGATCTTCACCGTCTGGTAGGTCGCGGAGCGGTTCCCGGCGGCGAGGTTCTCCTCGTCGCGCGTGAGGAAGCACCGCACGGGCTTGCCGAGCTGCCGGGCGAAGATCGCCGCCACGATCGTGTACTTGCCGGCGCCGCCCTTCGAGCCGAAGCCCCCGCCCATGTAGTCGCAGAGGACGCGGATGTCGCGGTACGGAATCTTCAGCGCAGCCTGGATTCCGGCGCGAACGCCGAAGACGTGCTGGGTCGACTCCCAGACGGTGAGCTCGTCGCCGTCCCACCGCGCGACGGCGCCGTGGGTCTCGAGGCTGTTGTGCAGCTGCGTCGACGTGCGGTACGTCGCCTCGACGGTCACGCCGGCGTCGGCGAACGCGCGCTTGATGTCGCCGCGGTCGTTCTTGCCCGACTCGGTCACGTTGCCCTTGTCGTCGAGGCGCGCCGCGTCGTCGCGCATCGCCTCCTCGAGGTCGGACACGAACGGGAGCAGCTCGTAGTCCACGTCGATGCGGCGCACCGCCTCGGCCGCGGTCTCCTCGGTGTCGGCGGCGATCGCGGCGACCTCGTCGCCGACGAACCGGACCTCGTCGCGGAAGATCGTCTCCTCGCCGCGGAACGCGGACTTCGGCGCGTTGAAACGATGCAGCACGCCGCGCACGCCCGGCAGCGCGAGGGCCCGGCTGGCATCGACGCGCCGTACACGCGCACGGGGGTACGGGCTGCGCAGGACGCGCACGTGCAGCATCCCGGGCAGGTAGAGGTCCTGGGTGTAGAGCGCGCGCCCGGTGACCCGCGCGATGCCGTCGACCCGCACGTGCCGCTTGCCCACGATCCCGAGCGTCGCGTCGGCCTTCCACGCGGCGAGATCGGTGCCGTCGACGAGCGCGGTCTCCTCGGTCATCTCGCCCTCGAACTCGGCCTTCGTGCGGACGACCTTGAGGCTCACCGCCGCACCTGCTTCTTCGCCGCGCCGAGGGCGGCGGCGACGATGTTCGGATACGCGCCGCACCGGCACAGGTTGCCGCTCACCGCGCGGAGCACGTCCTCAGCCGTCGGCGCCGGGCTGCGCTTCAACAGCCCGACGCACGACATGATCTGACCGGGCGTGCAGAAGCCGCATTGGAACGCGTCGTGTTCGATGAAGGCCGCCTGGACCGGGTGCAGCTCGCCGTCCTTCGCCAGTCCCTCGACGGTCTCGACCGAGCGGCCCGCGCACGCGACCGCGAGGGTCATGCACGAGTACACCGGCTCGCCATCCAATAGGACGGTGCACGCGCCGCACGTACCCTCGTCGCACACGCGCTTGGCGCCGGTGAGGCCGAGTGACTCGCGCAGCGTGTCGAGCAACGTGCGATGCGGCGGAACGTGCACCCGCACGGCGTCGCCATTGACCTCGAGGGCGACGTCGACGGCACCCGGGCCGATGAACTGGGGAGCCTTCGGCACGCGGCCCATCGTACGCAAAAAGCCTGCCTAGAATGCGCGAGCGAATAGGCGTCCGAGGGGAGCATCCATGCCGATCAAGCGCGTTGGCGTCGTGGGCTTCGGCCTGATGGGATCGGGGATCGCGCAGGTCTGCGCGCAGGCGGGGTACGCCACGGTCGTGCGCGAGGTCGGCCAGCCGCTGCTCGACAAGGGCTTCGGCCGCGTCGATTCGTCGCTCGCCCGCATCGTGAAGGCCGGCAAGATGACCGAGGACGACGCGAAGGCCGCCCGGGGCCGCATGAGCGGCACGACCGCGCTCGCGGACCTCGCCGACTGCGACCTCATCATCGAGGCCGTCGTCGAGCAGATGGACGCGAAGAAGGAGGTCTTCGGCACGCTCGACGCCCTCTGCCCGGCGTCCACGATCTTCACGTCGAACACGTCGAGTCTGACGATCGTCGAGATGGCCGCGACCACGAAGCGTCCCGACCGGTTCGCCGGCCTGCATTTCTTCAATCCGGCGCCGGTCATGCCGCTCGTCGAGATCGTCCAGGCGATCACCACGGGCGACGAGACGATCGCGGCGCTGCGCGAGTTCGTCCGATCACTCGGCAAGACCGGAGTGGTCTGCAAGGACACGCCCGGCTTCATCGTGAACCGGCTGATGGTCCCCTATCTCCTCGGAGCGATCCGCGCGCTCGAGCAGGGCGTCGCGACGGTCGAGGAGATCGACACCGCCGTGAAGCTCGGCCTCCGTCACCCGATGGGCCCCTTCGAGCTCATCGACTACACCGGTCTCGACATCAACCTGCACGTCGCGAACGTCTTCTTCGACGAATTCAAGGACCCGAGCGTCGCGCCGCCCGCGCTCCTCAAGCGCATGGTGCTCGCGGGACGCCTGGGAGCGAAGGTCGGCCGCGGGTTCTACGAGTACGACGAGAAGGGTCAGAAGAAGTCTCCGCAGACGAAGTAGCGGCCACGCGGAAGGCCGCGCTCTGGAGCGCGATCGCCGGGATCGCGCACCTTTGCATCGTCGCGTTCGGCGCGCTCGCGTATCCGTATCTGTACGACGCGCTGGTGGCCGTGGCCTACGGCTTCCTGCTGCCGGCCATCGCGGTGCTGCACGTGCGCCACGTGGCCGTGCGGCAGAGCGGCGCGATCCTCGGCACGATCGCCGGCGCGGCCGTCGCGACCGTCGGCCTCGCGGGCTCGGCGAACATCGATGTGCGCCCGGCGTCGCTGTTCGTGCTCGGCATGTGGTGGTGGACGATCGGGAAGATGTGGGCCGAGACCGGCGTGCTGCCGCGCACGTTCGGCGTGGCGACGGCCGCGCTCGGCCTCGCCGCGTTCGTCTTCGTTCCGCTCGAGGCGTTCTCCGACGCGTTCGCCGCGGTCATGCCCCGCTCGCTCGCCGACGCCCTCGCCCAGCCCTACTTCGGTACGGCCCACGTCGCCGTCGGCGCATGGCTCGTCGTGCTGGCCTGGACGTTCGCCACGGAGCCGGGTGCAGCCGAAATAGGCCGCTGACCGGGACGAAATGGTCATTGCCGGGCACCGGAGGGGCGGGTACGTTGCGCGCTATGGAAAAGCAGAACTGGCGCAGGGTCTTCGCCTACACCGGGCTCGCGATCATCGGCTTCTGCCTCGCGTACTACGCGACCGCCGTCGCGACCGGCGGCATCGCCGCCGGCAGCCTCGGCCGGAAGGACGCGGGCGCCGATCTCTTCACCGCCGGGAGCGCCATGCTGCTCGCCGGCATCGCGGCGATGGCGGTCTTCGGGTTCCTCGCACTCCGCACCGCCTGGGTCCAGCTGCGGCGTCAGCCTCGGTAAGCTTGGACGGGTCGGCGATGAGTCCCGCCGTTGAGCGCCGCCCCACCGGTCGGGTGTGATCGTTGGGGCGGCTGATGGCCTCTACCAAATGAACGCGGCGGAGCCCCTGTAGCTCCGCCGCCGGATGGCGGAGGAAACGGTGGACCAGCTGCTCGTCGCCACCATCGTCGGGTGTTCCATCCTGATCGCGTCGATGCTGAGCGTGGAGCTCGGCCTCTCGGTCGCGATCATCGAGATCGTGTTCGGCGTCGTCGCGGGAAACGCGCTCGGCATCGCCACCACACCGTGGATCGACTTCCTCGCGTCGTTCGCCGGTATCGTGCTGACGTTCCTGGCCGGGGCCGAGGTGGACCCGTCGATCCTGCGGCGAAAGCTCAAGGCCTCCCTGGTCATCGGGGGGCTCTCGTTCGTGCTGCCGTTCATCGGCGCGGGACTGTTCGCGTACGCCGTCGCCGGCTGGGATCTCCGCCAGTCCGAGATCGCCGGCATCGCCCTCTCGACCACGTCGCTGGCCGTCGTGTATGCGGTGCTCGTCGAGACCGGCCTCACGAACACCGAGATCGGGAAGACGATCATGGCCGCGACGTTCGTGACGGACCTCGGTACGGCGCTCGCGCTCTCGCTCCTGTTCATCACCCCGACGCCGTATCTCGCGCTGTTCATCGGAGTGTCGATTGCGGTCATCGGGGCGATGCTCCTGCTCGAGCGGTGGTTCTTCGCACGATACGGTGACCGCGTCATCGAGCCCGAGATCAAAGGAGCGTTCGCGGCCCTGTTCCTGCTCATGTGGACCGCCGATCTGGCGAAGAGCCACGCCGTGCTCCCCGCGTTCCTGCTCGGCCTCGCGCTGGCGCGCGTGTTCCAGCGCAATCCCGAGCAGCACCGCCGCTTCCGGGTCGTCGCGTTCTCGCTGCTGACCCCGTTCTTCTTCTTCAAGGGCGGCCTGAACGTCAGCCTCGGTGCGCTCGCGACCGCGGTGCCGCTCGTCCTCGGATTCTTCGGCGTGAAGGTGGGACTCAAGTTCGCCGGCGTCCTTCCGGCGTCCCTGCGATACGTCCGGCCCCATGCCCTGTACACGACCCTGCTCATGAGCACGGGCCTGACCTTCGGCACGATCTCCGCGACGTTCGGCCTGAACGCCGGGATCATCGACCGGACGCAGTTTTCCGTCCTCGTCACGGTCGTCATCCTGTCCGCGATCGTGCCGACCGCGATCGCGCAACGCTTCTTCTCGCCGCCGGTGCACCGGCTCTCGGCCGGCGAGATCGCCGCGGTCGAGGACGCCGAGCTCGAGCCGCCGTTCGGCGCGCGGGGCCCGGCGTAGTCTCGACACATGCGCGCGCTCGTGGTGCTGGACGGGGATCCGCTGGGCGGTGAGGCGTGGCTCGCCGGCCTCGCGGAGCACGCCGACGTCGTGATCGCAGCCGACGGCGGGGCGACGCGGCTTGGAACGGCCGGACGCCGTCCGGACCTGGTCGTCGGCGACCTCGATTCGCTGCCCGACGGCGCGAGGCGCGACCTGGAGCGGGCCGGCGCCGCGTTCGAGGTGTACCCCGACGAGAAAGACAAGACCGACGCCGAGCTCGCGCTGGACGCGGCGGTGCAGCGCGGCGCCGACGAGATCCTGGTCGTCGGCGCGTTCGCCGGCACCCGGCTGGACCACATGGTGGGCAACCTGCTGCTGCTCGCGCACGAGGACTTCGCCGCCATCGACGTCGCCCTGGTGACCGAGCGTGCGACGTTCCGTTCGCTGCTCGGTCCGGGGATCCTCGAGCTCGAGGGCACGCCGGGCGACTGGGTCTCGCTCGAGCCGCTATCCGAACTCGCGCGTGCCGTCACGACCGATGGCCTGCGGTACCCGCTCCGCCGCGAGGATCTCGTCCGTGGCGCGACGCGTGGCGTGAGCAACGAGCTCACCATGCGGCGCGGCAGCGTCGAGGTCGCGGACGGCCTCCTGCTCGTCGCGGTCACGACCCGCCGGTCGGTAGCATCGCGCTGATGGCGACGAAGACGCGCCCGAAGAGCCGCCACGACGCCCTCGGCCTGACCCTGGCCGACGCGACGGGCATGTACCGGGCGATGCTCCTGACCCGCATGCTCGGAGAGCGGATGATGCAGATGAACCGGATGGGCCGCGCGGCGTTCGTCGGCGTCGCCGACGGTCACGAGGCCGCGGAGATCGGGTCGGCCTGGGTCATCAGGCGCGGCCACGACTGGGTCCACCCGTACTACCGGGACGTCGGCGTGGCCCTCGTGCTCGGGCAGACGGCGAAGGACCAATTCCTCGGCGTCTTCGCCAAGGCGACCGATCCGAACTCGGGCGGGCGCCAGGTCGTGAACCAGTTCAGCTCCCCCGAGGCCAACATCGTCACCGGCTCGGTGTGCATCGCGACCCAGTTCCCGCAGGCCGCGGGCATCGCGCTCGCGATCAAGGTGCGCAAGGAAGACCGGGTCGTGTTCACCTACGGGGGCGACGGAGCGACGAGCCCGGGAGACTTCCACGAAGCCGTGAACTTCGCGGCCATTCACACGCTCCCCGTCGTCTTCGTCATCGAGAACAACCTCTTCGCGATCTCGACGCCGGTCTCCAAGCAGATGAGCGTCCCGAACGTCGCCGATCGCGCCGCGGGGTATGGCATCCCCGGCCTCATCGCGGACGGGACCGACGTCCTCGACGTCTACGCCAAGACGAAGGAGGCCGCCGATCGCGCGCGCCGAGGCGAGGGGCCGAGCATCGTCGAGGTCAAGTGCTATCGCTACCAGCCGCACAGCTCCGACGACGACGACTCGCGCTACCGGTCGAAGGATCTGTTGAAGGAGTGGCAGGCCAAGGACCCGGTGGACAAGGGCCGGGACTACCTGCTGGCGCAGGGGGTCGCCCAGGCCGATCTGGACGCGATGCGCGCCGAGATCGCCGCCGAGATCGAGCGCTCGATCGACGAGGCCGAGGCGGCGCCCGATCCGCGCGCGGAGGATCTGCTGGAGCACGTGTACGCGAAGGACGGCATCCCGGACGGTACCCGCGCCTAGCCGCGTGCTCCGTGCCGCCGCGGTCGCACTCGGGCTCGCCATCGTCATGGCCGCGTGCAGCGGCAAGCCACCGTCGACCGCGACGGCGACGCCCTCGCCCACGCGCGAGGCCGGGACCTACGCCGTCACGGCGCTGCTCGATTTCTCCGGCACGCGCGGACCGCGGGGCGACGCGCAGCGCAGCGCGATGCAGCAGTGGGTCGATGCGCAGCGTGCGTCGCCGCGGGTCAAGCTGCGGATCGTCGACGTCGCCGCCAGCGACGCGAAGCTGATCCTCGAGCTGAAGCGGGCGTCGGATGCCGGCGACACCGACGCGTTCATCGTCGGGGTACCCGCCGTGATCGACGATGCCCTGCTTCGCGCGATCGCGCTCACGGCCCGGCCGATCCTGTTCACGCTGCCCATCGCGGAGCCCGCCGGCGACGCCGCGCGCTGGATGTTCGGCCTCGCGCCGACGCCCGACGCGATCGCCCGCGCCCTGGTGGACGCGCTGCCGACCCGCACGACGCCGGGCATCATCGTGACGAACGGCACGCCCGCGTCCGGGCGGGAGGAGCTCGCGATCTCGGCCGTCTTCCGCGCCGACGGGCGGCCGCTCCCCTTCGTCATGAGCGCGGCACCGGACCAGCGAGAGACCTTCGCCCAGCGCTTCAAGCCGTTCGCGAGCACGGCGTCCGCGGTGTTCTTCACCGGCGGCACGGCGAGCTACCTCGAGCCGCAGCGCGTCGTGCCGGCGGCCGACGCGACGACGAACGTCCAGGTCTTCCTCTCCTACCTGACCGATCCGGGCGAGGCCAGCCGTCTCGGAGATGCCGCGTCCATCGCTCGCTGGCCGGGGCTGCGGCGGCCGACCGGGTCGACGCTCGGGACACACGCGGCCACCGCGACCGACGCGATCGCGCTGCTCGCGGCCACCGGGGACGCGGCGGGCGACGCGGAGCGGTCGCGCCAACGCATCGAGGGCGGTACATTCCCGGGCATCGCCACGACCTACACCTTCACGTCCCTGCGTCACACCGGCGTGGACCCTCGCGAGATCACGATGGTGGCGTGGGAGAACGGTCGCGTCGTCGCCGCGCGGCCGATCGCCGCGCCGACCCGATGAGCGGCGTCGATGCGCTGATCTACGACTGGAACCGCGACGGCCGCGCGGCGCGCGCCGACTATCGCGCGGTCGAGCTGGACGACGAGACCCTCCGCGACGGGCTCCAGGGTCCATCGGTCCGCAACCCGCCGCTCGCGGTGAAGATCCGGCTCCTCCAGCTCATGGACCAGCTCGGGATCGACACCGCGGACATCGGGCTGCCCGGGGCGTCGGCCCGCGCGCGCGCGGAGATCGTCGCGCTGGCGAAGGAGACGACCAGGCTGCGGCTCAGGCCGAACGTCGCCGTGCGCACGCATCCGGCGGATATCAACGCGGCGATCCAGGCCGCGGTCGAGTCGGGGGTCGCGATCGAGACATGCGCCTTCATCGGCTCCAGCCCGATCCGCAGGGCCGCCGAGCGCTGGTCCATCGACACGCTGACCAGGCGGGTCGAGGAGTCGGTCGCCCTGGCCATCAGGAACGGGCTCCCGGTGATGTTCGTGACCGAGGACACCACCCGCGCCGATCCGGAGACCCTCGTCACCCTCTACGAGACCGCCATCGGCGCGGGCGCGAGGCGGATCTGCGCGTCGGACACGGTCGGTCACGCGACGCCCGAGGGGGTGCGCAATCTGCTCACGTTCATCCGGACCGAGATCATCAAGGGACGCGACGTGAAGCTCGACTATCACGGTCACAACGACCGCGGCCTCGGCACGATCAACGCGCTGGCCGCGACGGCCATCGCCGATCGGGTGCACGGGACGGCGCTCGGCATCGGCGAGCGCGTGGGCAACACCGCGATGGACCAGCTCCTCGTGAACCTGCGCCTCTGGAACCTCATCGCGACGAACCTCGAGCCGCTCGTCGAGTACACCGCGCTCGTCGCCGAGCACTGCGGCGTGACGATCCCCGCGAGCTATCCGGCGCTCGGTGCGGATGCCTTCCGGACGGGCACCGGCGTGCACGCCGCCGCGGTGGTGAAGGCGCTGCGGGCGGGCGACCGGGAGCTCGCCGACCGCGTGTACAGCGGCGTGCCGGCAGCGATGGTCGGCCGCGAGCAGCAGATCGAGGTCGGTCCGATGAGCGGCGAGTCGAACGTCGTGTTCTGGCTGGAGCATCGCGGCATCGACGCGACGCGCGAGCGGATCGATCGCGTCATGACGGCCGCGAAAGCGTCGGACCGGCTGCTCACGGAGGAGGAGCTCGGCGCGCTTGCGCGCCTAGACTGAACGCCGTGGTCGTGCGGCATCGCATCGAGCCCGCCAGGCTCCTTCCGGGCGTCACTCCGGCGGACATCGAGCGCCGCGCGCCCGCGTCCGAGGCCGCGCGCGCCGAGCACACCATCCGCGGCACGGCGCTCATCTTCTGGGACCGCTCGGGCCGCCGGCCGGGAGCGAAGCTCGACGCGATCGACACCGACCAGATCACGCCGGCCAAGGACTGCGTGTCGGAGAGCCTCGAGACGCTGGACGAGCGCTGGAAGGCGGGCTCGTTCCGGTTCCTGATGCCCGACTTCCGCGCGCGGGTGCACGCGGGCCAGACGTTCGTCGTCGCCGGAGATCGCTTCGCGATCGGCAGCTCGCGCGAGATGAGCCCCGCCGGCCTCAAGGCCGTCGCGGAAGAGGCCGGCCTCGAGATGGTGATCGTCTGCGGCGACAACATGGGCGACATCTTTCGCCGCAACGCGTTCAACCTCGGCCTCGAGGTCGTCCAGTCGCGCGCGGCGGTCGACGACGCCGAGGACGGCGATCGCTTCAGCTTCGATCCGGCGACGCGGCGGCTCACGAACGAGACCAAGCAGCGGACCTACGACCCGCTGCCGCTCACGCCGAAGGAGGACGAGATCCGTCGCTCCGGCGGCATCTTCACGGTCGGCCGCCGTGAGTTCGCCGCGTCGGTGAAGCGCCCGCCGGCCATCGAGTGGCCGGACGACGAGACGGCCCGGCGAATGACGACCACCGAGCGGATCCTGTGGGCCCATCGCGTGGACAAGGACGCCGACGTGACGCCGGGAGCGACCCTCCGGGTGTACGCCGACCTCCTGCCCGCGTCCGACGGGACGGCGCCGTTCTCCGTGCATACCTTCAACCAGATCACCGGGGGCGACACGATCCACCCGCGGCAGATCGCGGTGGCGAACGATCACTTCGTCTTCACCCGCAAGGAGGCCGACGACAAGCAGACCGCCATCGGGAAGGCCTTCGCCGACAAGTTCGGGATCCGCAAGCCGTACTACGCGACGCCCGGCGACGGGATCTTCCACTTCTATTTCCCGGAGCAGGGGCTCGTGCATCCCGGATCGTTCGTCGCCGGCGCGGACTCGCACTCGCGGGCCTACGGGGCCTACGGCGCGGTCGGCATCGGCGTGGGCTCGACGACCCTGGGCTTCGGCTGGGCGACCGGCTACGTGTTCACCACGCTCGCGAAGGCCCGTCGGGTCGTGTTCACCGGCACGCTGCAGCCGTGGGTGAGCGGCAAGGACATCGTCCTCGCGCTCCTCGAGCGCTGGGGGACGGCGCAGTCGCAGGGGATGTCCGTCGAGTTCGTCGACGAGCGCACCCAGCTCCCGATCGCGTACCGGAACACGATCGCGAACATGATGGCCGAGGGCGAGGCCCAGAACGGCATCTTCGCGGCCGACGACATCACCGCCGCGTGGTACCGGCAGAAGGGGATCGAGCTTCCCTACCCGCTGACCGGACCGGGGCGGGACGCGCACTACGAGATCGACGAGACGCTCGACCTCTCGGACGTCGTGCCGATGATCGCGAAGCCGTACTCGCCGGGCAACGCGTTCGCCGCGGAGGAGGTCGCGACCGAGCACCTCACCTTCGACAAGGCCTACATCGGCTCGTGCACCAACGGGAGCTACGACGATCTCCTGCAGGCCGCGCTCGTGGTGCGCGGCGCGCGGGACGCCGGGCACACGAAGGCGGCGACGGACTTCGTCGTCTTCCCCGGGTCGGGATCGGTGAAGGACGCGATCGAGCGCCCCGAGGCGCGCCTCGGCGGCGATTCCGTCGGCAACGTCCTGCGCTCGGTCGGCGCGCAGATCCGGATGAGCTGGTGCGGCCCGTGCTTCGGCCAGGGGGACGACGCGCTGGCCCAGGGCGAGCGCGCGATCACGTCGTTCAACCGCAACTGGCAGAACCGCATGGGCGTGGGCGGCGAGGGCTACCTGGCGAGCCCCGCGGTGGTCGCATCGTCCGCGCTCCTTGGATACATGGCGCCGCCGAGCGAGCTGCATCTTCGCTGGGAGCCGGAGCGCTACGGGATCTAGGGTCCAGGACGCCGCCTTCCTCACCGCCGCGGTCATCGCCCTGATCGCGTTCGGCCTGTTGATCCTGCTCACCCGCCCCGCCCCGGCCGCGGTCGGAGCGTCGCCCTCGCCGAGCGCGCCGCCGAGCGTGTCGTTCACCCCGCCGCCGTCGATCAGCAGGACCCCCGCGACGACCGCGCCGGTGACCGCGGCGCCCGCGACGACGGCACCGGCACCCACGACCGCGGCACCCACGACCGCGGCGCCCACCAGCGCGGCACCGCGGACCGCGACGCCGACACCGACCCGCTAGCGGCTAGCGCCCGCGCAGCTCCCGGACGAGCGGCGCGAATGGCTCCATCGCCCGCTCGGGCAGGCCGATGTACGTCAGCCCGAGCCGGTCGCGGCGCGCGAGCAGCTGGCGCTTCAGCTCCGCCGTCGAGCCGTAGAGGAAGAACGGCGAGTCGATGAGCCGGGCGGCGGCGCCCTTGAGCCGGGTGGCCGTCGCGTCGAACAGCGATCGCGGCTCGTCGGTGACGGCGGCGTCGACGACGAAGATGTTGAGCTCCGCGCGGTCCGCTCGTGCGCCGGCGCTCGCGCGCAGGCGCGCGAGCTTGCGGTCCACCTCGCCGGTGGTGAGGTCGGCGACGACCGGATGGCCGTTCGCGTCGAACCGGGGATTGAGCGCGATGATGTCCGCGTGCTCGGCCGCGAACCGGAGCATCCGCGGTCCGCCGGCGCCGATCATGAGTGGCGGCCGGGGCTGCTGGAGCGGCCTGGGCCGGACGCGGGCGCCGTGCACGGTGTAGAACGCGCCGCTCGCATCGACGGAATCCTCCGCGAAGAGGCGGTCGATGAGCGTCACCGCCTCGATCATCCGCGACACCCGCGTCGCCGGCGGGTCGTACGGGAGCCCGAGCATCTCGTAGTCGCGCTGGTACCAGCCGGCGCCGAGCCCGAACTCGACGCGGCCGCCCGACAGGACGTCGAGCGTCGCGATGTCCTTCGCCAGCAGCACCGGGTTCCGGTAGTCGTTCGAGAAGACGTAGCTGCCCACGCGCAGGCGCGTCGTCGCGTCGAGGGCCGCGGCCATCGCCGGGACCGGCGCGAGCTGCTGGGTCACGTGATCGGTCAGCAGGAGGGTGTCGTAGCCGAGCTCCTCGATCCGCCGCGCCTTGGCCCGCCACTCGGAGCCCGACGCCGCGGCGGACGCGGTGATGCCGAAGCGGAAGGGCCGCACGAATGGGAGAATGCGCGCATCCGATGAAGACCGCCCGCGAGGCCGCCGCCCGCCTCGGCCCGATCGGGGTCTGGAGCTTCGAGCTCGAGCGCATGACCGCGGCCGACGAGGGCCGCCTCGCTCGGGACATCGAGTCGCTCGGCTTCACGGCCCTCTGGATCCCCGAGTCGCTGGGCAGCAAGGAGATCTTCGCCCACGCGAGCATCCTGCTGGCCGCGACGAAGACCCTCATCGTCGCGTCGGGCATCGCGAACAGCTGGGCGCGGGACGCGGTGGCCATGGCGAACGGCGCCCGGACGCTCACCGAGGCCTACGACGATCGCTTCCTCTGCGGCATCGGCGTGAGCCACAAGCCGGTCATCGAGGCCCGCCTCGGCGGGGGCTACGAGAAGCCGCTCGCGCACATGCGCGCGTACCTCGACGCCATGGACAAGGCGCCGTTCGTCGGCCCGAACCGCAAGGACCCGCCGGCGCCGCGCGTGCTCGCCGCGCTCGGCCCGCAGATGCTGCGCCTGGCCGCGGAGCGCTCGCTGGGCGCGCATCCGTACTTCGTGCCGGTCGAGCACACCGCGATCGCGCGCACGGAGCTCGGCCCGGACCCGCTCCTCGCCGTCGAGCAGGCCTGCACGCTGCAGACCGATGCGACGAAGGCGCGCGAGATCGCGCGAACGCACATGAAGCGCTACCTGCTGCTCGACAACTACGCGAACAACCTGCGCCGCCTCGGCTGGACCGACGCCGACATCGGCGACGGTGGCAGCGACACGCTCGTGGACGCGATCGTCGCCTGGGGCGACGCGAGCGCGGTGAAGGCCCGGGCGGACGCGCATCGGAAGAACGGCGCGGACCACGTCTGCCTGCAGGTGCTGGGCGACGATCTCGCCGGACAGCTGCGCGTGATCGCGAAGGCCCTGCTCTAGCCGGCTCCCGCGGTCCGCAGGCGCGGCAGCCAGCCGGGCCGCCGGGCCTCGTAGCTCGCGATCGCGTCGGCGTGTGCCAGGCTCAGGTCGATCTCGTCCTGTCCGGCCAGGAGGCGCGCCCGCGAGGCGTCATCGAGTCCGAACGGCGACGCGTATCCGAGCGCCGGGATCTCGACCATCCGGCGGTCGACGTCGACGCCGACCTCGAGCGACGGGTCGCGCGCGATCGCGGCCTGGATCCGCGCGACGTCGGCCTCGGGGAGCTCCGCGGTCACGAGCCCGACCGACCGGCAGTTGCCCCGGAAGATGTCGGCGAAGCTCGGCGCGACGATCGCGCGGAAGCCCCAGTCCTCGAGGGCCCACGCCGCGTGCTCGCGCGAGCTGCCGCAGCCGAAGTTCGCCCCGGCGACGAGGACGGTCGCGCCGCCGAATCGCGGATCGTTCAGGACGAACGCCGGGTCGGCCCGCCAGGCCTCGAACAGGCCGGCGCCGTAGCCGGTGCGCTCGACCCGCTTCAGCCAGTCGCTCGGGATGATCTGATCCGTGTCGACGTCGCGCCGATCGAGCGGCATGGCACGGCCGGTGACGCGCGACACCGCCCTCATCGCGCCACGTCGGCGGGCGACGCGAGGTGTCCGGCGATCGCCGTGGCCGCGGCCACGGCCGGCGAGACGAGGTGGGTGCGCGCGCCGGGTCCCTGACGGCCCTCGAAGTTGCGGTTCGACGTCGACGCGACGCGCTCGCCGGGTGCCGCGACGTCGTCGTTCATCCCGAGGCACATCGAGCAGCCGGCGCTGCGCCATTCGAAGCCGGCATCGCGGAAGACCCGGTCCAGGCCCTCGGCCTCGGCCTGGGCCTTCACCGACATCGAACCGGGCACCGCGAGGGCCCGCAGCCCGTCGCGGACGCGGCGCCCGCGCAGGACCGCGGCCGCCGCGCGCAGGTCCTCGATCCGCCCGTTGGTGCAGGAGCCGAGGAACACCGAGTCGACGGCGATGTCGCGGATGGCCGTGCCCGCGCGAAGGTCCATGTAGACGAGCGCGCGCCGCGCGCTCTCGCGAGCGGCCTCGCCCTCGAGCGCGTCGGGGTCCGGTACCCGTCCGTCGATCGCCACGGCCTGGGCGGGATTGGTCCCCCACGTCACGTACGGCCGCAGCTCGGCCGCGTCGATGCGGACCTCGCGATCGAAGCCGGCACCCGGGTCGGTCGGGAGCCCGCGCCAGTGATCGAGGGCCCGCTCCCAGTCGGGGCCGGAGGGCGCGTGCGGGCGGCCCGCGAGGTAGGCGAACGTCACGTCGTCCGGTCCGATGAGTCCGGCGCGCGCGCCGGCCTCGATCGACATGTTGCACACGGTCATGCGGCCCTCCATCGAGAGCGCCCGGATCGCCGCACCGCGGTACTCGACGATGTGACCGGTCCCGCCGCCGGTGCCGATGCGGGCGATGATCCCGAGGATCACGTCCTTCGCGCTCACGTCGGCGGGTGCGGTGCCGTCGACCGTGACGGCCATCGTCCGCGGCGGGGTGCGCGAGATCGTCTGCGTCGCGAGCACGTGCTCCACGTCGCTGGTGCCGATGCCGAACGCGATCGCGCCGAGCGCGCCGTGGGTCGAGGTGTGGCTGTCGCCGCACACGATGACCATCCCCGGCTGGCTGAGACCGAGCTGCGGGCCGATGACGTGGACGATCCCCTGCCGGGCGTCGCCCATCGGGTACAGCCGGATGCCGAACTCGGCGCAGTTGCGAGCCAGCGCGTCGATCTGCCGCGCCGAGACCGGATCCGCGATCGGGCGGTCGAGCACCGTCGGGATGTTGTGGTCGGCGGTCGCGAGCGTGAGATCGGGGCGCCGCACCGGCCGGCCCGCCAGGCGCAGCCCATCGAACGCCTGCGGCGAGGTCACCTCGTGCACGAGATGGAGATCGACGTAGAGGAGATCCGGCTCGCCCGGCGTGCGCCGGACGACGTGCTGCTCCCAGACCTTCTGCGCGAGCGTGCGGTCGGTCATCGCGGCCCTCCGGTCGGATCCGGCTCCACGTCGATGAGCTGCTCGGCCGGGAAGCCGGCGCGACGGACGAGCGCGAGGACGTCCTGGGCATGCGCGGCGTCGCGCGTGTCCACGATCACGTCGAGGCCCACCCGGCCCAGGGCGGTGTACGGGCCGACCCGGTGGATCCCGACGTGGAGGATGTTGATGTGCTCGTCACCGAGGATGCCGGTGAGCTCGTGGAGCTGGCCGGGACGGTCGTCGAGCCAGGTGCGGAAGGCGAGGTAGCGGCCGGCGCTCGCCAGACCCTGCTGGACGACCTTGCCCAGGAGGTTCGGATCGATGTTGCCGCCGCTCACGATGATCCCGACGCGCTTCCCGGCCAGCTCGGCGGGACCGTCGAGCATCGCGGCGACGCCCGCGGCACCCGCGGCCTCGGCCAGCAGCTTGTGACGCTCGAGGAGCAGCACCATCGCGCGGGCGATGGCTTCGTCGGTGACGATCCGCATCGTCGCGCCGCTGGATCGGGCGATCGCCACCGTCCGCGCCGCCGGCTCGCGCACCGCGATGCCGTCGGCGATGGTCGCGGCGCCGCCCCGCGCGATCGATCCGCTCCGCACCGCGTCGGCGAACGCCGAGGCCCCGGCGGCCTGGACGCCGACGAGCCGAACGGTCGCGCGAGCCTCGGCGATCGCGAGTGCCGTGCCGGCCAGCAGGCCGCCGCCGCCCACGGGCACGACGATGGCGTCGAGGTCGGGGCGGTCCTCGAGCATCTCGCGCGCGACGGTGCCCTGCCCGGCGATGACGGCGGCGTCGTCGAACGCGTGGACGTACACCGCGCCCCGCCGCGCCGCGAGCTCGCGGGCCGCGGCGTACGCCTCGTCGTAGTCCGAGCCCGCCATGACGACCTCGGCCCCGGCGCGCTGGATCGCGGTGAGCTTCGCCAGCGGCACGCCGCGCGGAAGGACGACGCACGCCGGGATGCCGAGGGCGGCGGCGCCGACCGCGACGCCCTGCCCGTGGTTGCCCGCGGACGCCGTGACCACGCCGCGGGAGCGCTCCACCGCGTCGAGCGCCAGCAGCCGGACGAGCGCGCCCCGCAGCTTGAAGGCACCGGTGCGCTGCAGGTTCTCGAGCTTCAGATGGATCTCGCAGCCGGCGAGGGCCGAAAGATCCGGCGACGCGATCAGTGGAGTGCGCTCCACGCGTCCGGCGATCGCGGCCGCGGCGCCCGCGACGGTGAGGACCGGCGCGCCGGCCACCACGCTGGTCATCCGGTGACCGCCCCCTCCGACGCCGACGACACGAGCTTCGCGTACTTCGCGAGCGCGCCGGTCTTGTACCGGGACTCCGGAGCGCGCCACGCGGTCCGGCGCCGCGCGAGCTCGGCCGGGTCGACATCGAGATCGATGCGCCGCTTCGCCACGTCGATCGTGATCGGATCGCCGTCCCGGACGAGGCCGATCGGCCCGCCGCTCGCGGCCTCCGGCGCGACGTGGCCGACGGCGATGCCGTGCGTCGCGCCGCTGAACCGACCGTCGGTGACGAGCGCGACCGAGTCGCCCAGACCGGCGCCGACGAGCGCGCCGGTGACCGCGAGCATCTCGCGCATCCCCGGACCACCCTTCGGGCCCTCGTAGCGGATGACGACGATGTCCCCGGCGACGATGCGCGCGCGCTCGATCGCGGCGAAGGCGTCCTCCTCGCGGTCGAACACCTTGGCGCTGTACGTCCGGGTCGGCGTGCCGTGGCCCGCGACCTTCGTCACGCAGCCATCGGGCGCGAGCGAGCCTCGAAGGATGACCAGACCGCCGCTCGGGGCGAGCGGCCGGCCGAGCGGGCGGACGACCTCCTGGCCCGGCGTCTCCGTGGCGGCGCGCGCCTCCTCGCCGATGGTCCGGCCGGTCACGGTGCGGGCGTCCGCTCTGAGCAGCCCGGCCTCCTGCAGCCGCTTCAGGACGAGCATGATCCCGCCGGCCGCGTCCATGTCCGGCGCGGTGAAACGGCCCCACGGCTTCATGTCCGCGAGGAGCGGGGTGCGCGCGCTGATCCGGTCGAAGTCGTCGATCCCGAGCGGGACCTTCGCCTCGCGCGCGACCGCCAGCAGATGGAGGACCGCGTTCGTCGACCCGCCGGTCGCCATGACCGCGGCGATCGCGTTCTCGATGGCGCCCGCGGTGATGATCCGGGAGGGGCGGACGTCGTCCTGCAGGAGGCGCATGACCAGCCGGCCCGCGTCGCGGGCCACGGCCTCGCGCCGCGCGTCGAGCGCGGGCACGCCGCTCGAGCCCGCCGGCGAGATGCCCATCGCCTCGAACGCCGTCGCCATGGTGTTCGCGGTGAACTGGCCGCCGCAGGCGCCGGCGCCCGGGCACGCGACGCGCTCGAGCTCGAGCAGCGCGGCGTCGGTCATCGTTCCGGCGTTGTACGCGCCGACGGCCTCGAACACGTCGCCGATCGTGACGTCGCGGCCCTCGAACCGGCCGGGCATGATCGAGCCGCCGTAGAGCATCAGGCCGGGAACGTCGAGGCGCGCGAGGGCCATCACGCAGCCGGGAATGGTCTTGTCGCAGCCGGAGATGGCGACGAGCGCGTCGAGCTGGTGGCCGCGCACGACGAGCTCGATGCTGTCGGCCACGACCTCGCGGGAGACCAGCGACGCCTTCATGCCCTCGGTGCCCATCGCGATCCCATCCGAGACCGCGATGGTGTTGCACTCGACGGGCGTCCCGCCGGCCTCGCGGATGCCCTCCTTCACCCACTCCGCGATGCGCCGCAGGTGCACGGTGCAGGGCATGATCTCGATCCAGCTGTGCGCGACCCCGATGAGCGGCTTCGTGAAGTCGGCGTCGGTGTAACCCGCGCCGCGCATCATCGCCCGCGCGGGCGCGCGGTTCGCGCCGTCGATCATGACGCGGCTGCTGGACCGGGGGTCGCTCGTCACGCGACGGGCTGGGTGTCGAGACGCGGCGCCGAGGGCCGGTCGCTCGCGCTGGGGTGGAGGCGGGTGAACGCGCCGACCACGGCGCGCAGCGACGCGGTGAGCACGCTCTCGTGCCTGCCGACGCCCCACCGCACCGTTCCACCCGGGCCGGCGCCGTCGCGCGCTTCGACGTAGGCGACCGCGGCCGCGTCGGCACCGGCGCCGACCGCGTGCTCGCTGAAGTCGAGCACCTCGAGCGGCAGGTCGAACTCCGCCCGCAGGGCCTGGACCAGCGCGGCGACCGGTCCGTTGCCCGTGCCGCGGACGGTGCGGTCGCGCCCGCGCACGTGCAGCCGGGCGACGAGCGTGGTGCCCGCCTCGGCCGTCGCCGTCTCGTAGGTCACGAGCTCGATCGGCGGGTGCGCGGGCAGGTAGTCAGCCGCGAACGCGGCCCACATCTCGGCGGGCGCGATCTCCGTGCCGCTGTCCTCCGCGATCGTCTGGATCCGCCCGGCGAACTCGATCTGCAGCCGCCGCGGGAGATCGAGGCCGTGCTCGGCCTTCATGATGTACGCGACGCCGCCCTTGCCGGACTGGCTGTTCACGCGGATGACGGCCTCGTACGTGCGGCCGACGTGCTTCGGGTCGATCGGCAGGTACGGGACGTCCCAGACCTCGTAGTCGGCCGGCTGCGCGTCGAGACCCTTCTTGATCGCGTCCTGGTGCGAGCCCGAGAACGCCGTGTACACGAGGTCGCCGACGTACGGGTGGCGGGGGTGGACCGGCAGGCGGGTCGCGTGCTCCGCGACGCGGCGCAGCGAGTCGATGTCGCTGATGTCCAGCTTTGGATCCACCCCCTGCGTGAGCAGGTTGAGCGCGAGCGTCACGATGTCGACATTACCGGTGCGCTCGCCGTTCCCGAAGAGGGTGCCCTCGACGCGCTCGGCGCCCGCCAGCACGGCGAGCTCCGCGGCGCCGACGGCCGTCCCGCGATCGTTGTGCGGATGCACCGAGAGGATCACCGCGTCGCGCCGCGGCACGGCGCGGCCGAACCACTCGATCACGTCGGCGTACACGTTCGGCGTGTACATCTCGACCGTCGCCGGGAGGTTGAGCACGAGCGTGCGCTCCGGCCCGTGCGGCTCGACGACGTCCATGACCGCGCCGCAGATGTCGAGGGCGTACTCCGGCTCCGTGCCGGTGAAGCTCTCGGGCGAGTACTCGTACCGAACGGCCGTCCCGGGCAGGGTGCGCTCGAGCCGCGTGCACAGGCGCGCGGCATCGACGGCGATCTTCGTGATCCCGGGCTTCTCCTCGCGGAAGACCACACGCCGCTGGCAGGCCGAGGTCGAGTTGTAGAAGTGCACGATCACGCGCGGCGCACCGGCCAGTGACGCGAAGGTCCGCTCGATGAGCTCGGGCCGGCATTGGGTGAGCACCTGGATCGTGACGTCCTCGGGGATCAGATCGCCCTCGATCAAGAGGCGGATGAAGTCGTGGTCCGGCTGCGACGCCGCGGGGAAGCCGACCTCGATCTCCTTGAACCCCATCCGCACGAGCGCGTTCCAGAGCTGGAGCTTCCGGGCGGGATCCATGGGGTCGATGAGCGCCTGATTCCCGTCGCGCAGGTCGACCGAGCACCACCGCGGCGCCCGGTCGATCACGCGATCAGGCCAGGTCCGGTCCGGGAGCCCCGCCGGCAGCGGCCGGAACGGCCGGTACTTCCCGAAGGGCATCGGGTCCGGACGCGCGCTCGTCGGCGGCACGGCCTAGATCCACATCGGCAGGTCGGAATCCGGGTGGCGGTACGCCTCGACGCAGATCGTCATCAGCTGGATGTCGCTGAGCTCGTCGGGCACGAAGCCGTAGCGCGTGACCAGCGCGTGGGCGTGCCGCAGCTGCTCCTCGCCGAACCGCATGCCGAGCCGGGCCAGCCGCTCGCGGAACGGTTCCACTACGCGACCCCCGCCGGCTCACGCTTCGGCGCCGCCGGCGTCGCCGGCTGGCCGAATTCCTTCTTCGGGAGCCACGGCATCATCGCCCGGAGCGAGCGGCCGACCCGCTCGATCTGGGAGTCCTGCTCCTTCGCCCGGGTCGCGAGCAGCTCGGGCGCGCCGGCCCGGGCCTCGGCGATCCAGCGCTTCGCGAAGCTGCCGTCCTTGATCTCCGCGAGGACGTCGCGCATGGTCTGGCGGACCCGCTCGTCGATCACGCGCTTGCCCGACACGTAATCGCCGTACTCGGCGGTGTCGCTCACCGAGTAGCGCATGTACGAGAGGCCGCCCTCGTACATGAGGTCGACGATGAGCTTCATCTCGTTCAGGCACTCGAAGTACGCGATCTCGGGCTGGTAGCCGGCTTCGACGAGGGTCTCGAAGCCGGCCTTCACCAGCTCGGAGATGCCACCGCAGAGGACCGTCTGCTCGCCGAAGAGATCGGTCTCGACCTCCTCCGCGAACGTGGTCTCGATGACGCCCGCGCGGGTCGAGCCGACGGCCTGGGCGTACGCGAGCGCCGTGCGCTTGGCCTGGCCGCTCGCGTCCTGATGGACGGCGACGAGCGCCGGGACGCCCTTCCCCTCGACGAACAGCTCGCGCATCCGATGGCCCGGGGCCTTCGGCGCGATGAGGACGACGTCGATGTCGGGCGAGGCCTCGATCTCCTTGAAATGGACGGAGAACGCGTGCGCGACGACGATCGTGCGGCCGCGGCCGAGCGACGGCGCGATCTTCTCGTACACCGCGCGGTGCTTCGGGTCGGGCACGAGGATCACGATCACGTCGGCGTTGCGCGCGGCGTCCGCGACCTCGCGAACGTCGAATCCGTCGCGCTCGGCCGTCGCCCAGCTCTTGCTGCCCGCGGCGAGGCCGATGACGACGGAGCAGCCGCTGTCCCGCAGGTTCTGGGCGTGGGCGTGGCCCTGGCTCCCATAGCCGATGACCGCGATGGTCTTGCCCGCGAGCGCCCGCGGATCCGCGTCGGTGTCGTAGTAGATGGTGGCCATGTCTTCCTCCTCGGTTTCTCTTTAGCTCGCGCCGCGATCGTCTTCGTTGAGGCGTGCCGTGCGGACATCGATGAGCGACGCGAACTGGCTGAGCGCGAGCGCCGCTTCCTTCGGGACGGCGCCGGCCGTGATGCGGACCGTCCACCGTCCTTCGCCGGCGGCATCCGCCCGGAACGACTGCAGGCCGAGCCGCCTGCGACGGACGACCGAGAGCACTCGCTCGATCGCGCCGGGCACGGCGTCGACACTGAGCTCGAAGGTGTGCTGGGCCTCGGTCACGAAGCCGGCTCCTCGATGAGGTCCGCGTTCGCGCCGCCCGGCGGAACGATCGGCCACACGTTCGCCTCTCGCTCGATCCGGATGTCCAGCACCACCGGGCCGTCGTGGGCCTTCGCCCGAGCCAGCGCCGGACCGAGATCGGCCCGCTGCTCGACGCAGAGGCCGAGCACGCCGTACGCGCTCGCGAGCTGCACGTAGTCCGGGCTGCTGATCGGGGTCTGCGAGATCCGGCCGTCGTGGAACAGCTGCTGCCACTGCCGGACCATGCCGAGATAGCCGTTGTTCATGATCGCGAGCTTCACCGGCGTGCGCTCCTGCACCGCGGTACCGAGCTCGTGGATCGTCATCTGCGCGCCGCCGTCGCCGGCGATGGCCCAGATCTCGGACGTGGGGCGGCCCAGCTGGGCCCCGATGGCGGCGGGGAGGGCGTAGCCCATCGCGCCCAGGCCGCCCGAGGTGAGGAACCGGTCCGGCTGGGTGAAGCGCAGGTGCTGCGCGGCCCACATCTGGTGCTGGCCCACGTCCGCGACGAAGTAGGCGTCCTCGTTGGCGGCCTCGCGGATCGCGCGGACGACGAGGCGCGGCGGCAGCGCGACGCGCCGCTCGTACTCCGCGACCCGAGGCCGCGGCCGATCCCGCTCGAATCGCGCGCGCCACTCGGGCCGCGCGGTCCGCTCGAGCCGTGCCGCGAGGCCGAAGAGGGCGGCGCCCGCGTCGGCGACGATGCCGACGGCCGTCGGCACGTTCTTGCCGAGCTGCGTCGGGTCGATGTCCGCATGGATGATCCGGGCGTTCGGCGCGAACGCGCTGATCTTGCCGGTGACCCGGTCGTCGAAGCGCAGCCCGACGCCGAGGATCACGTCCGCGTCGTTGACCATGCGGTTCGCGTTCGCGCTCCCGTGCATGCCGAGCATGCCGGCGGCCAGGGGGTGGTCCTCGGAGATCACGCCGATGCCGAGGAGCGTCGTGACCACCGGTGCGTCGAGGCGTTCCGCGAGTGCCAGCAGCTCGCGGTGGGCGCGGGCGAGCCGGACGCCGTGCCCGGCGATGATCACCGGACGCGCGGCGCCGGCGAGCAGCGCGGCGGCGCGGTCGAGCTCGGCCGGGTCGGCACCCAGCGCGCCGTGCGTACCGGGATCCTCGGGCCGCGACCGGGCGTTCGCCGTGCGCAGCTGGATGTCCTTGGGGATGTCGACGAGCACCGGGCCGGGCCGCCCGGCGCGGGCGACCGCGAAGGCGCGATGGATCGTCGGCTCGATGTCCTCGACGGCCTGCACGAGGAACGAGTGCTTCGTGACCGAGCCGACCATCCCGAGCACGTCGGTCTCCTGGAACGCGTCGCGGCCCATCAGCGGGGTCGAGACCTGCCCCGTGATCGCGACGACCGCCACGCTGTCCATGTACGCGCAGGCGAGTCCGGTCATGAGATTCGTCGCCCCGGGTCCCGACGTGGCGACGCATACGCCGACCCGTCCGGTGGCGCGCGCGTAGCCGTCGGCCATGTGCGCGGCACCCTGCTCGTGGCGCACCAGGACGTGATGCACCGCCGGGTGATCGGGGAGGGCGTCGTAGAGCGGCAGGCACGCGCCACCCGGGTACCCGAACGCCACGTCGGCGCCCGCGTGCTCCAGCGCGCGCCAGACGAGATCGGCGCCGCGGTGTACGTCGGTGGTCGCCTCGGGCATCGCGGCCTTCGCCAGTGTCGCCATCGCGGGCCTCCTTCGTTTTTCTCGCCGGAACCAAAGAGGCCTCCCGTTGCCGGGAGGCCTTCGTGTCGGTGGTGCGTGGTGTGTGCCGCTAGCCTCCCAGCCGTCTCCCGTCGCCCTCAATGAGGACGAGGCCAATAAGGACGACGACGACGAGGCGCTGCATCAGACGGCAGACGATGCCGGACGACCGTCGCTCGCGTCAACGCTTCGGCCCGATGTCGGTGCACTCTGCACAGTCCGGGTACTCATGACGCGAGCTCGCGGAGCGCGTTCTGGCCGAGCACGGCGAGGTAGAGCTGCACCCGCTGGTCGGCGTCCTCGAGATCCGCTCCGGTGAGCTCGCCGATCCGCTTCAGGCGCTGGCGGACGGTGTTGCGGTGCAGGAAGAGGGCCCTGGCGACCGCGTTGACGCTTCCGTGCCCCCGGAGGAACTCCTCGAGCGTCCGCAGCTCGTCGTGCTGCGCGCTGTCGGCGAGCGGCCCGAGGATCGTGTGGCAGAAGCTGCGAATGTCCGCGGTCGGCCGGCCGAGCACGAAGCAATACGGACCGAGATCGGTGAACGCCGTGACCCGGCCGGGACCGTTCAGCGCGCGACCGAGGCGGACCGCCTGCTCCGCGTGGAGCGCCACCAGGTGCATCGAGCGCTCCGGATCGCGGGGCCCGCCCAGGCCGGCCGAGACGGTCGGGTCGCCGAGCCGGTCGGCCTCCTTGGCGCGCAACGACTCCGCGACCGTGCGGGCATCGTCGTCCGGGCCAAGTCGAAGGACCGTCGCTCTGATCGGCGCGCGCTCGCCGCCGCGGTCCTCTCCGAGGAACGCGATCGCGTACGTGCGCACCGGCCGTTCGTCCACGTTTCTCGGACTACTCGCTCAGACCCACGCCGGCAGGTCGACGTCCGACGTGCGGTACGCCTCGACGCAGATCGTCATGAGCACGAGGTCGGTCAGCGACGCGTGGTGTGGCGTGTGGAGGCGGACGATCTGCTCGGCGTGGTCCAGGCGCTCACCCTCGAAGGGCATGCCCAGCCTCGCCAGTCGCCTCGCCAGCTCGCGTCGGGCTTCCATGACTGCTCCCCCGACCGGAACCAAAAAAGACCTCCCTGTCTGGGAGGTCTTGGTGGTTCCGGCTTCGGTATTCGCTACGCGGTCGCGGTGCCCCTCCCAGCGTCGTGCAAGCCCCCAATAAGGAGCTCCATAACGACGATGCCAAGGACGACGGACCGCATCGGCGCCAACGCTACCACTCGAAACCCGCGCGCTCAATAGACTCGGTCGGTGTCCATCCGTACCGTCCTTCTCGACCTCGACAACACCCTGCTCATGGAAGACGCGGCCACCCAGGCGGCCGTCCGCGCGGCGAGCGCCCGCGCCGCTCACCGGATCGATACCGATCCGGCGGTGATCGAGGCCGCTGCGGTGAGCGCGGCGGAGGCCCTGTTCCGGTCCTCGCCCGTGTTTTCGTACGGCGACGAGATGGGGATCTGGTGGGGCGAGGCGCTCTGGGGAGACTTCGCCGGCGACGCGGCGGGCCTCCGCGCGCTCCGCGCGTTCGTGCCCGGGTTCCGCCAGGCGGTATGGACCGCGGCCCTCGCCGCGGCCGGCGTGACCGACGCGGCCCTGGCCGCCGACCTGGGCACGGCGTTCGTCCAGGCCCGCCGGTCCGAGTGGGCCATCGACCCCGCCGCCGGGCCGACGCTCGAGCGGCTGGCCGCGCGCTACCGCCTCGCGCTCGTGACCAACGGCGCTCCGGACGTGCAGCGGGAGAAGCTCGCGGCGAGCGG
>JAXDLF010000047.1:0-12556 GCA_034666765.1 Chloroflexota bacterium | reverse complement strand
CCTCGGCGATGGCGATGCGGACGAGGCCCAGCGCGTCGCGCGGCAGGCCGAGCGGGCCCTGACCGCGGTCGGCGATCAGATTCAACGCGCCCACGCGCTCCGGGTCGTCGCCGCGGCGAGCGAGGTGCGCGGCGAAACGGCCGAGGCGGACCGCGCGTTCAAGCAGGCGATCGAGCTGCTGTCGGCGATCGACGACCGCGCCGATCTCGCGCTCGCGGCGACCGAATACGCGAAGGTCCTGCGCGCCCGGGGCTCGATCGACGAGGCGTTCGCGATGCTGGAGCTCGCCCACAGCCGGCGCTAGCTAGCATCGCTGCGTGCCGCGCGAGTACGCCTCCGAGGAAAACGCCCGCGTCGCCGACCTGTTGGACGAGATCGGGGACCTCCTCGAGCTGAAGGGCGAGAACGTGTTCCGCGCCGTCACGTACCGCGCGGCCGCTCGCGAGATCCGCGACCTCCGGGAGCCCGTCCGCTCCATCTACGAAGCCGGCCACCTCGCCACGATCCCGAAGGTCGGCACGTCGGTGGGGGAGGCGATCGCGCAGTACCTGCAGGGCGGGAAGGCCAAGCGGCACGAGGAGCTGAAGGCCGCCGTTCCCGAGGGCCTGCTGACGCTGCTGCGGGTCAAGGGGGTGGGGCCGGCGACGGCCCGGCTGATCAACCAGCACCTCAAGATCACGACCATCGACGAGCTCGAGCAGGCCGCGAAGAATGGCCAGCTGCGGGTGCTGCCGAAGATCCAGGCGAAGACCGAGGAGAACATCCTGAAGTCGATCGCGTCGCTTCGGCAGCGCACCGGCCGGTCCCTGATCAACTACGCCCGCACGGCCGCGGACCGCATGGTCGCGTACCTGCGCGATACCGCCAACGTGGGCGAGGTCTCGGTGTGTGGCAGCGTCCGCCGCTGGAAGGAGACGATCGGGGACGTCGATCTCCTCGTCGCGAGCGACGACGCGGCGCCGATCATGGCCGCGTTCACGGCCGCGCCGAACGTGGAGCGGATCCTCGCCCAGGGCGACACGAAGTCGTCGGTCATCGTCGAGCGCGGCCTGCAGATCGATCTGCGCGTCGTGCCGGCGGCGTCGTGGGGCGCGGCGTTGCTCTACTTCACCGGCTCCAAGGAGCACAACGTCCGGCTGCGCGGCTACGCCCTCCGCAAGAAGCTGCTCCTCAACGAGTACGGGCTCTATCGCGTGGGCGAGGAGAAGGGCGGCACGCCGATCGCCTCCCGCACGGAGGAGGACATCTACGCCGCCCTCGGGATGGACTGGATCCCGCCGGAGCTCCGCGAAGACCACGGGGAGATCGATGCCGCGCTCGCGCACGCGCTGCCGGCGCTGGTGACGGTGGACGAGCTGAAGGGTGACCTGCACGCGCACTCGGACTGGACCGACGGGCGCGACACGCTGGCCGCGATGGTCCGCCGCGCACGGGACAAGGGCTACGCCTACGTCGCGATGACCGACCATTCCGTCGGCCTTGGCATGACGAACGGCCTGAACCTCGAACGGATCGCGAAACGATCCAAGGAGATCGCGAAGCTCAATGAGGAGCTCGCGCCCTTTCGGGTCCTCGTGGGGACCGAGGTGGAGATCCGCGCCGACGGACGCCTCGACTATCCCGACGACGTGCTCGCGGGCTTCGAGATCGTGACTGCCTCGATCCACTCCGCCTTCAACCAGCCGCGCGAGCAGATCACCCAGCGGCTCGTCGGCGCGATGCGGCATCCCCTGGTCACCGCGATCTCGCATCCGACCGGCCGGCTGCTGGAGCGCCGCGATCCCTACGACGTGGACCTCGACGCGGTCATCGACGCGGCGGTCGCGACCGGGACACGGCTCGAGGTGAACGGCGGGCCGGAGCGGCTCGACCTGCCGGACTGGGCCGTACGCAAGGCCGTCGAGAAGGGCGCGACGCTCGTCATCGACTCGGACGCGCACGCGGTCGAGGAGCTCGAGTGGACGGTCTACGGGGCGGCGACGGCGCGGCGTGGCTGGGCCACGGCCGAGCGAGTGGCGAACACACGCGGCCTCGACACGGTGCTCGCGCGCAAGGTGCGATGACCCGCGCCCGCTTCATCGTTCGCGGGGTGGTGCAGGGAGTGAATTTCCGGGCGACGGCCGCCCACGAGGCGCAGCGCCTTGGGATCGCCGGACGGATCTGGAATCGGGACGACGGCGCCGTCGAAGCCGACGCGGCCGGCGATGAGGCGGCCCTCGCGGCGTTTGAACAGTGGCTGCGACGGGGTCCGCGTCACGCCCGCGTGACGTCGGTGGAGCGCGAGGCGGCGGCGGGGGAGCCGCGGGGCCGCGGCTTCGCGATCGGCTAGCGGCGGCGGCGCTTCTTCGGCTTCGGGAGATACCTGGCGCGCCGGCGCTCGCGGAGCCAGGCGGCCTCCAGCGGCGGCAGCCACACGTTGTACAGGTACACCAGGATCGCGAGGTCGATGCCGAAGGCCATCGCGACGATGAGGAAGGGCGCCTTCGCGATGAGGAAGACCGCCGCCATGATGAGCGCGATCACGTTGACCCAGAAGGCCCAGGGGCGCGCGGTGTGCTCGGCGGGCGCGGCTCCGCGCGCCGGCAGGTAATACCAGACGATGTTCGCGACGAGCGCAATCCCCAGCGCGATCACCGCCGGCCAGTAGAAGCGGGACTCGCCGTTGAAGGGCTCGATGAAACGGTGGGCGAAATGCCCAAGGTCAATCGGCACGGGCTACCTATACTAGCCGTCGAATCCCCGACGGTACGAGTGATGGAGACGCATGCGCGCACTACTTTCCGTTGACGACAAGGCTGGACTGATCGCGCTCGCCCGCGGGCTGCAGGAGCTCGGCTGGGATCTCGTCGCGACCGACGGAACCCGGGCCGCCCTGGCGGCGGAGGGCATCACGGCGCGCTCGGTGGAGGACGTCACCGGCTCGCCGGCGCTCCTCGACGGCCGGGTGAAGACGCTCCACCCGAAGATCCACGGCGCGATCCTGGCGCGACGCGGCAACGACAAGCACATGAGCGAGCTGAAAGCCCAGGGCATCGCGCCGATCGACCTGGTCGCCGCGAATCTCTACCCGTTCCGGGAGGCCGCGGCCTCCGGCGCGTCCGGGGACGCCCTCCTCGAGAAGATCGACATCGGCGGCGTCACGCTGCTGCGAGCCGCCGCGAAGAACCACTCCGACGTCATCGTGCTGTCACGTCCCGAGCGCTACGGCCCGGTCCTGGAAGAGCTTCGCGAGCGTGGATCGATCTCGGTCGAGACGCGGCGGCAGCTTGCCGCCGACGCGTTCTCCCACACGGCCGCGTACGACGCGGCCATCGCCGCGCAGGTCTCCACCGACGCCGGCGTGACCTTCCCTGACGAGATGACCCTGTCGCTGCGGAAGGTCCGCGACCTGCGCTACGGCGAGAACCCCCACCAGCAGGCCGCGTTCTACGCCGTGCGCGGCGAGTCGGGCGCGATGACGACGATGGAGCAGCTGCACGGCAAGGCGACGAGCTTCAACAACATGCTCGACATCAACGCGGCGTGGCGCATCGCGTCCGACTTCACCCAGCCCACCGCGGCGATCGTGAAGCACCAGAACCCCTGCGGGATCGCGTCCGACGTCGAGATCGCGAAGGCCTATCGGAGTGCCTTCCTCTGCGATTCGGTCTCCGCGTTCGGCGGGATCGTCGCGGTCAATCGCCCCGTGTCGCGCGAGCTCGCGGAGGCGCTGAAGGACACGTTCTACGAGGCGATCATCGCGCCCGGGTACGCCGAAGATGCCCTGCCGATCCTCAAGGAGCGCAAGAACCTCGAGATCTTCGCGGTCAAGGGCTGGGCGCCGCAGATCCGTGGGCGTCGTGGCGACGCGCTGCTCGACTACAAGCGCGTGTCGGGCGGGATGCTCGTGCAGACGCCGGACGAATCCGTGGCCGACGAGTCGAACTTCAAGGTGGTGACCGAGCGCCACCCGACGCTCGAAGAGCTCACCGACCTCGTCTTCTCCTGGCGCTGCGTACGGCACGTGACGTCGAACGGGATCGTGCTCGCGAAGAACCTCATGAGCGTCGGCATCGGCCCGGGACAGCTCTCGCGCGTGGTCGCCGTGGAGGTCGCGGTCCGCAAGGCCGGCGAGAACGCGCGGCTCGCGGTGATGTCCTCAGATGCGTACTTCCCGTTCCCCGACGGTATCGAGGTCGCGGCCCGGGCCGGCGTGACCGCGATCATCCAGCCGGGCGGCTCGATGCGGGATCAGATGATGATCGACACCGCCAACCGCCACCGCATGGCGATGCTGTTCACCGGCCGGCGGCACTTCAAGCACTAGCGGCGGTCCCGCCGGAGGCCCGGTTGGCGCGCGAGGAAGACCACCAGGACGACGAGCAGGATCACCGGCAGCGCGCTCACGAGGACTGCGCCGATGACGGCCGGCGTCCGCGAGTCCGCCTCGACCTGGATCCGGATCTGGCGGGCCGGACTCCTGGCGTTGTAGTCGATGACGGTCCGCTGGAGCGTCCCACCGTCGTTCGTGCCGTCGGTCACCATCTCGCGCCTCCCGTCGGCCTTGTCGAGCGTCGCCATGTCGCCGGCGATGGTCACCGTCGTCACCTGCCCGTTCTGGATCTCCGAGATTGCCCTGTCGTAGGACACGGCCTGGGCCGACGGGCTCTGGGCCCGGTACGCGTAGAGGAGTGCCGTGCCCAGCACGATGAGGAGCAGCACGAGCGCCACGACGCGAAGGATCCGCGCTTCGGGGGACCGCGAGCGCGGGCTCGGTGCGACGGGCGCGACACTCTTGCCGCAGTGCCGGCAGAGGATCGCGGCGTCCTGGATCTGCTCGGCGCAGTAGGGGCAGGCGCGCATCGAGGGATTATCCACCGCCTACGCGGCTACGCGAGCTCCAAGTAGCGGAAGGCCTCGGCCTTCTCGAGGCCCCAGGCCTTGCCGGTCGCGCCGGCGAACGCATGCATGCGCTCCGCGAGGCGCTTGAAGTCACCGATCTGGCTCTCGTGCGCCTGCAGGGCGTGAATCTTCGTCTTCATCGTCGAGGTGATGTCGAACCACATATTCGGGTCGGCGGTGCCGAAGAGCAGCACCCGCGACACGCGATGGTGCACGAGGCCCTTCGTGAGCTGCTCGGGGAAGAAGAGGTGATCGCGCGCCGCGATCACGCCGTCGAGCGCCGACCAGCCCGCGACCCGATGGTCGGGATGCATCTGGTACTGGCGCCACGGATCCTGGCAGAACACGAGATCGGGCTTGTGCACGCGGATGACCTTGCAGACCTCGGCCCGGAGGCCCATCCCGACCTCGAGCTCGCCGTCATCGTGACGGAGGAACACGAATTCCGACGCGCCGGCGCGGCGGCCGGCCTCCTGCTGCTCCTTCTCGCGGATCGCCGCGATCCGCTCCGCGGTCATCTCCGCGTCGTGGGTGCCCTTGTTCCCGCTCGTCAGGAGGCAGTACGTGACGTGGACGCCCTGTGCGGTCCAGAGGGCGATCGTGCCCGAGCAGCCGAAGTCGACGTCGTCGGGATGGGCGAAGATCGCCATCGCGCGGCGCGGAAGCTCGAACGCGTCGGCCATCAGACCTCCACCGGCTGCATGAGATCGGCGTACAGGGCGGCGATCGCCTCGCCGACACGATGCCACGAATACGCCTTGGCCCGCTCGCGCGCGCCGGCGGCGAGCCGAAGGCGCAGCGCGGGGTCGAGCAGGACGCGGGCGATCGCCTCCGCGAGGGCGGCGTCGTCGCCGGCCGGCACGAGGAGCCCCGAGACGTCGTTCTCGATCACCGTCTGCAGCCCGCCGACGCGTGTGCCGACGACCGGCGTCCCGCAGGCCATCGACTCGAGGGCCACGAGGCCGAACGACTCGGTCAGCGACGGGACCGCGCACAGGTCGGCCGCGTTGTAGAAGAACGCCAGCCGCGCTTGGTCCTGCGACCCGACGAAGTCGACCGTGTCTTCCAGTCGGTGCTCGTGGACCAGGCGCCGGAGCTCGATGATCTTGTCCGTCTCGGCCTCGGAGTCCTCGGCGTCGAGCGCGCCGCCGACCACGAGCAGGCAGATCTCGCCGCGAAGCTCGGGATACGTGCGGAAGAGGATCCCGAGAGCGCGCAGGAGCACGTCGATGCCCTTGATCTGCTCGATGCGTCCGACAAAGAGCACGAGCTGCTCGCACTCGTCGCGGCCAAGCGCGCGCCGTGCGTCGGCCTGGCGCACGGGATGGAAGATCTCGGGATCCACGCCGCACGGGATGATCCGGAGCTTGCTCGGCTCGGCCCCGTAGAGCTGCTCGAGCTCGCTGGCCTCGATCTCGCTCGCCGCGACGATCGCCGCTGAGTCGTTCACCGCGCGCCGCTCGATCGCGATCCGGACGTCGCTCTCCGCATCGACATCCTCGTCCATGACCTCGCGCTTCACCAGACCGAGGGTGTGGAACATCTGGATCCGCGGGACGCCCCACCTGGGCGCGAGCACGCGGGCGACGTCCGCCGACAGCCAGTAGTGGGCGTGGATGACGTCGTACGTGAGGCCCTGCTCGCGCACGTACGCGTCGACGCCCGCGGTGAATTCGTCGAGCCGGTCGTAGACCTCCATCTTCGGCAGGTAGCTCACCGGTCCCGACTCGATGTGAATGACCCGCGCGCCGGGTGCGATCTCCTGGATCTTGGGGTGGTCGTGCTCGCGCTGACGGGTGAAGACGTCCACTTCGATGCCACGCTGTGCGAGGTCGCGCGCAAGTTCGCGGATGTAGAGGTTCATGCCACCGGAGTCCCGCCCGCCCAGCTTCGCCATCGGACAGGCGTGGACGGACAGCATCGCGACGCGCATCAGCGGCGCTCCGCGTCGAGACGCCCGAGCCAGCGGTCGCGGGCGCCGAGGTCGTACTTGTAGGGCTCGTCGCCGCGCAGGAGGTCATAGGTCGTGTAGCCGCTCGCGATCGCTTCACGGATGGCCCACGCGTGACTGACGATGCCAACCGAGAGCGATGCGAGGCCGGGATCGTATGCGGCGTTGTACAGCGCGATCACCGTGCCGAGCGCGAAGCCGAAGAGCACCGCCGCGTCCGCGCCGTCGAAGGACAGCACCCCGAGCCGCAGGCGATCGAGCGGAGCCAGCGCATCGGCGACGTCGCGAAAGAACCGCTCGACCTCCGGGGTCATGAATTCGGCCTTCTCGCCTCGGCTGAGCCGGTGGAGCGCGAAGAAGCGCTCGAGCACCGCCGGCCGTTCGGCATCCGACGCGAAGCGGAACGTGGCCGCTCCGGCGGCCTCGAGACGGCGGATCTTGCGCCGAAGCTCGTGGCGCTCTTTCTTGCCGAGCGATTGCACATACTCGTCGTACGAGCCCGGGAGGTCGAGGACCGGCGAGACGATCTGCCGGGTCCGCGTGACTCGATAGCCGGCCCCGGCCAGCGTGTCGTCGAACGAGGCGAGGGTCGGCCGGTCTTCAGGGACGAACTCGAGGCGCACCCGCGGTGCCCGTTGGGACGCGACCCACCGGGCCACCGACGTGGCGACCTCGGCTTCGTCCCCGGGACCGGCGACGACGTCCTGCTCGTCGGTGAGGTGCCCGCCGGCGAAGGTGATCGTGCCGTCCTGCTCGCGCGCCAGCGCGGCCACCCCGCGGTCCCCGACGGACACGGTGACTGGCTCGGAGGCCTCATGCCTGCGGGCGGTCGCGATCCACTCGGCGGTGAGGAAGATGCTCGGAGGTTGCCGTCGTAGGGCGAGCGCGGACCAGACCGGGGCGAGCTCGGCCGGTTCGCGCTGAATACAGGCCGCGTCGCTTTCCGGGGAAACGAGGGTCACGAAGCCAGTCTATTTCTGTTCGCGGCCACCCTCCGTGAACGCGTATACGCTCGGCGGCATTCCGTACCGGGTCGTCATTGCGCCGCAATCATTCAAAGGGAGCGCCGATGCGGTCGCCGTCGCGGCCGCCATCGCGCGCGGCATCCGGCGCGTGCTGCCGGATGCGCAGCTCGACCAGATTCCGCTTGCCGACGGTGGTGAAGGCACCGTCCACGCGCTCGTCCGAGCGACGAACGGCAAGATCCGGACGTCGCACGTCCACGATCCGCTCCTTCGGGAGATCGACGCGGAGTGGGGAATCCTTGGCGATGGCACGACCGCCGTCGTCGAGATGGCGGCCGCGAGCGGCCTGCCGCTGCTACGCGAGTCCGAACGCGATCCGCGCATCACGTCGACTCGTGGGACCGGCGAGCTCATCCTCGGGGCCGCGGCGAGCGGTGCGCACCGGATCGTCATCGGGATCGGCGGCAGCGCGACGAACGACGGCGGTGCCGGGATGGCCCGGGCGCTCGGCTACCGGTTCCTCGACCGCGACGGCAATGAGCTGCCCGAGGGTGGTGCCGCGCTCGCGCGACTGCATCACCTGGAGGGGCAGACCGATCCGCGCCTGATCCGCCCGGCGATCGAGGTCGCGTGTGACGTCCGCAACCCGCTGCTCGGACCCGAGGGCGCATCCGCGATCTATGGCCCGCAGAAGGGCGCGACCCCGGCGATGATCGCGGAGCTGGACGCCGCGCTCGCCCGCTATGCCGACGTCATCGAAGCCTTCGTCGGCCGCAATGTGCGGGACGTGCCGGGTGCCGGCGCGGCCGGGGGGCTGGGCGCGGGCCTGCTCGCGTTCCTCGATGCCCGGCTGCGGTCAGGGGCGGAGCTCGTGCTCGACGCCACGAAGTTCGCGTCGCGCGTCGCAGGCGCGGACCTCGTCATCACCGGAGAGGGCCGGGCCGATGCGCAGAGTGCCTATGGAAAGCTCACCCAGGCGGTGACGCACGCGGCGCGCGACGCCGGTGTGCGGGCTGCGATGGTCGTCGGCGGAACCGCGCCGGGCTATGAGGCGCTGCTGACGCAGGGTATCGAGGCGATCGAGGTGAGCACGCCCGACGGCATGCCGTTGAGCGACGCGATGCGCAACGCGGAGCCGCTCATCGAAGAGGCGGCAGCGCGATTGGCGACGACGCTACGGAGCCGTTGAGGGCGAAGCGGAAGGTGTCTGGAAGGCAGGCCGCGTAGGCGGCAGCAGGAGGTCCTTGCCGAAGAGCTCCGTCGAAGGCACTTCGGACAGAAACCGCTCGATCCCGTTCGCGACGCCGATCGCCAGGACGTCCGGATGGTTGACCGCGAGTTCGCGATCGCTGTCATTGCTGAGGTAGCCCATCTCCAAGATCACCGACGGGGTGAATGGAGAGGTCGACGAGCGGAACCGCTGCCACGAGAAGGCGTAATAGCCGCGCATGGCGCTGGTAATTCTCGATCCATCCCAGTCGAGACCGGTCACGGCGCCGTACTCGACCTTGATGTCGTCGAGCAGCTGCTGCTCGAACGGTCCGCGCCGGTTCCCGTGGGCCATCTTGAACCCGCTGTTCTCGCCGGTGCCGTCGCCATCGAGATGCAACGCGACGAACGCGTCGGCGATGTAGCCCTGCGGGATCGTGGTCGGGAGGATGTCGACGGCGTACCCGTGGCTTCGGAGCAACCCCGCGAGCCGTTCCGCGATGTCGAGGCTGACGTCTGTTTCCGTGATGTCGCCCCAGCTCGTGCCGGTCTGGACCTCCAAACGCTGGAGCTCGGGCGGCACGTTGTTCGTCATCCAATGACCGACCTGGATCCCGATACGGCGCGGGCCCGGGTCCACCTTCGGAGCCGGGACGCGGGTGTACCCGATCGGATCGCCTGGCTTTGCCGACGTGATCGGCTGCGAGCCACCGAACGTGTTCGGCGGGTCATCGGGATCGGCCTCCGACGCCAGGATCGCGGGCCGCACCGGCTGCGCGAACACGTCGGGCGCGGCACCACGCCAGATGAGGCTGACGACGGCTCCGCTCGCGACGAGCAGTGCGGCGATGAGCAGGACGTTCGATTGCCGCCGGTTCATCCGGTAAATGCTAGGGCGAGGACGTTTCCGCTAGCGTTGCGAAACGTGATCGAACGCACGCCGGGTCTTGAACTTGTGCGCATTACCGAGGCGGCCGCTATCGCGGCGTCACATTGGATGGGCCACGGGGACAACAACGAAGCCGACCAAGCGGCCGTCCAAGCGATGCGCAAGACCATGGACGAGATGGCCTTCCACGGGCGGATCGTCATTGGGGAAGGCGAGCGAGACGAGGCCCCGATGCTGTACATCGGCGAAAAGGTCGGCAAGGGCGTCGGCCCCGAGGTCGACATCGCCGTCGATCCGCTCGAGGGGACCAACCCGGTCGCGAAGGGCCGCGCGAACGCGATCGCAGTCCTCGCGGCGGCTGAGCGAGGCGGCCTGTTGCACGCGCCCGACACGTACATGGAGAAGCTCGTTGTCGGCGCGCCGGCAAAGGGCAAGGTCGATCTCGATCGACCGGTGAAGGAGAACCTGAAGATCGTCGCCGACTCGCTGAATCGGGAGATCGACGACCTGACCGTAGTCATCCTCGACCGGCCGCGGCATGCAAAGCTCATCCAGGATGTGCGGGACGCCGGAGCGCGCATCAAGCTCATCGAAGACGGCGACCTGATGGCCGCGATGTCCGTTGCTGTCGCGGGCACCGCCGTGCACGTCGTGATGGGTACCGGCGGCGCGCCCGAGGGCGTGCTCGCGGCGGCCGCGATGCGCTGCCTCGGCGGCGAGATCCTCGGCCGGCTGAAGTTCCGCAACGACGAGGAGCGCGCCCGGGCCAAGAAGATGGGCGTGACCGACGAGCACAAGATCTATCGAACCGACGAGCTCGCGAGCGGCAAGGACATCCGGTTCGTCGCCACGGGCGTGACCGATGGGGAGCTGCTCCGCGGCGTGCGCTTCTTCAGCCATGGCGCCCGGACGCACTCGTTGCTGCTCGACAGCAGCCGCGGCCGTGTCCGCTTCATCGACACGCAGCACTTCGACGACCCGGCGCACCCGCCCGTCATCCGTCTCTAGGTCTGGAGCGCTGTCGACTCTGTATTGACGCGGTGGGCGGTCGCGCCTATCGTCGCCCGCCGTGCCCCAGGTTCGCTCTCGCATCCGGAGACCGGCTCCCGTTTCCGAGTCGCTGCAGCAGATCGGCGAACGGATTCGGACGGCGCGTACTGAAGCAGGACTGAGCCAGGCTCAGCTCGGCGCGCCGCATTTCACGCGTGCATACGTGAGTGCCGTCGAGCTCGGGAAGGTCCGGCCCGCGATGAAGTCGCTCGAGTTCATGGCCGACAAGCTCGGGAAACCGACCGCGTACTTCTTGGAAGACGAGAGCGCCGAGCGTCGCCACCGGGAACGTGAGCTCGAGATTCGTAGCGCCGAAGCCCTACTCAATCGGCAGACTGCCGCCCAGGCCATTACGCGGGCTCGGCCGCTGCTGGAGTCGGCGGACACACCGGCGGAACGCTGCCGCCTCCATCTCATCATCGGCACCGCGCACAACCATCTCGTGGAAGGCAATGACGCATTGCGCGAACTCGCAGCTGCTCAACGCCTTCAGCATTCTGTCCCCGCTGCGACCGTGCTTCGCATTCGCTATCAGACGGCATTGGCGTACAGACAAAGCGGCAATGCGCCTCAGGCAATCGCAATGCTGCGCCAATTGTTGGCCGAACTAGATAAGGCCCAAGTCCGCGATCAATCGCTCCGCTTGCGGGTCGTCAAGGATCTCGGCGTGATTCTCATCGACAGCGGTGACTACGAAGAAGCAAACAGCTACCTGCTTACAGCTCTGGAGTGGGCACAAGACGTCGGCGACGTCTCTGGTCTGGTGTCCATCTATAACGCACTGGGCTATGCGTACCGCGCGCTCGGTGATCTCGATGCCGCGACCGGATACATCCAGAGAGCACTAGCGACAAACGAAGCCGTCCACGACCTGACCGTGACGGCGATGATCCACAACACCCTGGCAGTAATTGCCGCGGAGCGCGGCCACTTCAAGTCGGCAGCCCAACACGCGGATCGCGCCATTCAGATCGCGACGGCGAGCGGTCCTGCTTTCAACCTGCCTCACTACATATGTACCAAGGCAGAAGGCGAACTCAGGGAGGGCAGGCTGGACGCCGCGCAGGCTGACGCTGAGACCGCTCTCGCTGCCGCTAATCAGGTCGGTAATAAGCGAGCGGCCGCGTCGGCAAAGATGGTCTTGGCCGATATCAGCACGTCCCTTGGGCGGCACGTTGATGGAGAAGCGCAACTGGAGGAGGCAGCTGCCCTTTACAAGTCCCTTGGGGCGAAGGCCGAACTGGGGGACACATATATGCGGCTCAGTAAGTCGGCTGCCGGCCGCGGCGATGGGTCAAACGCGCAGAAGTTTGCGGACTTGGCGTACAAGGCGAACAAAAAGACCAGTGGTTTAGTGGAGAGATAGATGTTTCGCCTCAGGCTCGTGCTGTTCCTGCTCGTCCTCGACGCGTCGCGCATTCTTGCCGCGCTGGGTCCAGGTGGTCAGCCGCCCACATGCTGTTAGGCCGTCTGACGCTCCGTCGCGGTCAGCACATTCCGTAGCAGTAGCGCTGCGGTTACGGCGCCAAGCCCGCCGGGTACGGGGCTGAGCGCGCCCGCGACGCTCGCCACGCTCTCGAGCTCGACGTCCCCCGCGAGGCCGTTCGGCGT
>JAXDLF010000046.1:0-9964 GCA_034666765.1 Chloroflexota bacterium | reverse complement strand
TCGCTGAACGCGCCCGGCCGCACCGACGCGCTCCGGAACACCGCGCGGAGGGACGCGAAGTCGTTGCGCGCCAGACCGGCCTCCGGCAGCACCGGGAGCTGGAACGCGAACATGTACCAGCTCCGCTTCAGCTGCCCGAACGACCGGAGATGGCGCTGGAACGTGACCGGATGCGGCGCGTTGAGGATCGCGAGGCGGCGCAGGCGGTCCGGGTGGGCCATCGCGAAGGTCCACGCCGCGCCGCCGCCCCAGTCGTGCGCCACCACGTCGGCGCGTTCGGCGCCGAGCGCCGCCACGAGGCCGGCCACGTCGGTGGCCAGCGCCCGCACCGAATAGGCCGGCACGCCCTTCGGCCGGGACGAGCCGTCGTACCCCCGCAGGTCCGGCGCGACGGCGTGGAAGCCGGCCGCGGCAAGGGCCGGCAGCTGATGGCGCCAGGTGTACGAGCAGTCGGGAAAGCCGTGCAGGAGGAGCACGAGCGGGCCGTCGCCCTCCTCGATCACGTGCAGGGTGACGTCGCCGACGTCGAGCATCCGTTCGCGCGCGGCGCTGTCGGTCACGGGCGCATCATGGCACGCGATGCTCCCGCTCGAGATCCTCAAGGCCGCGCCCAAGGTCCTGCTGCACGATCACCTGGACGGCGGCCTGCGCCCGGCCACGATCATCGAGCTCGCGAAGGAGCAGGGCTACGACGGTCTCCCGACTGAGGATCCGGCCGAGCTCGGGCGCTGGTTCCACGCCAGCGCGGCCTCGGGCTCGCTGCCGCTCTACCTGCGCGGGTTCGCGCACACGATTGCGGTCATGCAGACGCCCGACGCCGTCGAGCGCGTCGCGTACGAGTGCGGCGCGGATCTGGCGGCCGACGGGATCGTGTACGCCGAGGTTCGCTACGCGCCGGTGTTCTCCACGCGGCGGGGGATGAACCTCGAGCAGGTCGTCGCGGCCGTCGCCCGGGGGTTCGACCGCTCCGAGCGCGATCACAAGATCGTCATGCGGCAGATCGTCTGCGCGATGCGCGATCGCACGGACGCCCTGGAGATGGCCGAGCTCGCCGTCGCGTTCCGCGACCGCGGCTGCGTCGGCTTCGACATCGCGGGCGAGGAGGCCGGCCATCCGCCGAAGGTCCACCTCGAGGCGTTCCAGTACTGCCGCCAGCAGAACTTCAGCATCACCATCCACGCCGGCGAGGCGTTCGGCCCGCCCTCGATCTGGCAGGCCCTCCAGGTGTGCGGAGCCCATCGCATCGGGCACGGGGTCCGGCTCGTCGAGGACATGGCCATCAAGAACGGGGAGGTGGTGAAGCTCGGGGAGCTGGCGACGTACATCCGGGACCATCGCATCCCGCTCGAGGTCTGCCCGTCGAGCAACGTCGACACCGGCGCGGTCACGACGCTCGCGGAGCATCCGATCCGCCACTTCCTCGCCCAGAAGCTCCGGGTGACGGTGAACACCGACAACCGCCTGATGAGCGCGATCACGCTGTCCGAGGAGCTCCGCCGCCTGTCCGAGACGCTCGGCCTGACCCTGGACGACGTCGAGCGGCTCTCGATCAACGCGATGAAGAGCGCGTTCCTCGGCTACGACGAGCGCGTCGCGATCATCTACGACCGCATCAAGACCGGCTACGCGGAGCTTCGCGGTGAGCCCGCGAGCGCCGTGTACTCCGCGCCGCGGCGGAGCTAGGGAGCCGCCACCTCCGCGGCCTCGGCGACGTCCACGTCCACGTCCACGTGGGCGCTCGAGCGGAACCCGCGCAGCCGCGGGGACCGCAGCGCCACGGTCGCGACGCTCAGGCCGACGAGCACGGCGTTGATCGCCGCGCCGACGGCCGGCCCGGCCGCCGCGATGATCGCGCCGGTCTCGATCTGCCCGGCGTTCGTCAGCCCACGGCTCGTCACGGTGATCATCGACATCACCCGGCCGCGATACGCGTCGGCCGTCGCGAGCTGGGCGATCGTGTTCCGCATCGCGCCCCACGCGGAGTCGGCGACGCCGAGGATGAACAGGACGGCCATCGACAGCCCGAACGACGTGGAGACGGCGAACCCGAGGAGCCCCGCGGCGTAGAGCAGTCCGGCGGCGACCATGACCGCGCCCTTCGCCCGGACCTCGCCCGTGCCGACGAGCACGATCGTGCCGACGATCGCGCCCGCCCCGACGGAGGAGAGCAGCAGCCCGAGTCCCTCCGGGCCGACGTGCAGGACGTCGCTGGCGAAGATCGTGATGAGCGCGCTGTTGTGGCCGAAGATCGAGAGCACCGTCTCGGTCGCGAGGATGAGCGGGAGCACCGGGCTCCGCAGCGCGTACTGGATGCCACCCCAGGTCGCCGATCGGAGCGACGTCCGCGGGCCCGCGGCCGCCGGGATCTTCGTCCGGATGAGGAGGAGGGCGAAGATGAGGCCGAAGTAGCTCACGGCGTTCAGGAAGAACGGGCTGGCCGGCCCGACGGTGGCGATGAGGATGCCGGCGATCGCCGGGCCGAGGAGCGTCGAGAGCCGGAAGATGACCGAGCTCAACGTGACGGCGTTCTGGAAGTCCCCGCGCGGGATGAGCGACGGGTAGTAGGAGTTGCGCGCCGGCGCGTCGAACGCCGACAGCGTCGAGTTCACGAAGCCGATGACGTAGATGTGCCAGTACTGGACCGCACCCGTCGCGATGAGCGTGCCGAGGGTCAGCGACGTCACGACCTGGCCGCACTGCGTGACCATCAGGACCGCCTTGCGGTCGATGCGGTCCGCGAGCGCGCCGCCGAACAGGGCGAGCGCGAGGATGGGCACCGCGCGGACGAGCCCGCCCAGCCCGAGCAGGAGCGGCGAGCTCGTGATCGCGTAGAGGAGGTACGCCGTCGCCGTCATCTCGACGAACGTGCCGATCTGCGAGACGCACTGCCCGACCCAATAGAGCGCGAAGTCGCGATGCCGCAGCGGCGAGAGCCCGGGTGGCAGCCGCATCAGGCGGCTATTTGAGCCAGGTGATGTCCCCGAAGAAGAAGTTGTCGCCCGACGCCAGCGTCTTGACCGAGAAGTCCGTCATCGACATCTCGAAGAAGGCTCCGGTCGAGACGTACGCGATCCGGGATCCGTCGAGCGACCACGCGGGGAAGGTGTCGTCGCCGGTCTGGGCGAGCGAGCGCAGTCCGGTGCCGTCCGGCTTGACCACGAACACCTCCGAGGGGATCCCGAGGTGGGCGGCGTGGGGGACGAACCCGTCGCTGGACTTCGGCGCGCTGTGGCCGGCGGCGCAGAAGATGATGTCGTTGGTGGTCGGGGAGAACCGCGGCGCCTGGACGTAGAAGAACGTGTCCTTGAACAGCACGTGCGCGTTCGTGCCGTCGGCGTTCGCGATCCACACGTTCTCGTTCTGCCCGTCCTTGAGGTGGATGAACGTGAGGAGCTTGCCGTCGGGCGAGATCGAGGGATCGGCCGCGTCGGAGAGCAGGCGCACGCGCTCGCCGGTCTTCAGGTTGATGCGCTCGATGGTCGATTCGTTGCCCACGTACGTCCCGTTCTTCACGATCGCGGCGTTGCGGTGGAAGTACAGGAACGTGCCGGTCGAGTCGTACCGCGGGGTGTCGTAGAAGACGTTCTCGGACTCGTGCGGCACGACCGGGTGGAGGTTCGTGCCGTCCAGATTGACGGCGTAGATGTCGGTGCCGAATCCGGTCTTCGGATCGGGAGCCTTGGTGAGCGCGAACAGGACCTGCTTCCGATCGGGGGTGAGCGCCGGCAGCGCCGGCGCGGCCGTCGGCGGCAGGTCGACCACGCGGCCGAGGACCCGCGCGGCGTCGTCGAGGCACAGCAGGCCGGCCGGGTTCGCGAGGATGAACGTCGCCGCCGCGCAGGCGCCCGCGGCGCTCGGCACGGCCGTCGGTGTGGCCGACGAGCACGAGGCCAGCACGAGCGCAAGGGCAGCGAGCGCGCGCCTCAGGCGATGACCTCGCCGGCGCTCTTGAACCGGGCGCGGAGCCGATCCTTCAGGAGGCTCGACTGCTGCGCGTACCGCTGCACGGCGCCGACGTACGCGGCGTGCGACCAGGTGAGCGGCGCGACCGACATCGGATCGCCGGTCAGGGGGTGCACCTGCTCGGCGAGCACGCCGGAGCGGTTCGCCTTCGTCGCGCACCACTCGAGGAGCTCGCGCGGCCGGTCGAGGTCGGCCATCGACTGGGCCACCGCGATGTGATGCTCGGCGACCCAGAGGGTCGCGACGAACCACGGGTTCCCCGGGACGTTCGCGATGTCCTGCGATTGCTGGAAGTAGCTGTCGTTCTCGTAGCGCGCGAAGCCGCCGATGGCGGTCTTCACCCAGAGCCGCGACTCGAGGGCCCGCATCGTCGCCACCACGCGGGGATCGTCCGCAGGCAGCATGCCGAAGAGGAAGATCCCGGCCATCGACATGTCGAGGGTCGGATCCCGCGCGATCGTCCCATCGGCGAGCACGGTGACGGTGCGGACGAAGCGCCCGCGCTCCTCGTCGTACAGGTGCTCGAGTGCCGCCACCTTGATCTCATCCGCGGCCGTGCCGTATCGCCTGGACAGGTCGTGCTGGCCGAACGCGGCCGCGAAGTCGCGCGCGGCGGAGAGCCCGGCCCACACCGCGGCGGTCGTGAAGGCGTGGATCCCGCGCCGCTCCTCCCAGAGGTCGAACGACGGCGCGGGCAGCTTCGTGCGCGGCTCGCGATAGCTCGACATGAAGTCGGCGCCGGTCCGGACGAGCTTCCGGTACAGCGGCCGCACGAACTCGATGTCCCGGTCGCGGTCGTAGTGCTGCCAGAGAGCCCAGATCGGCAGCCCGGTCTCGTCCTCCTGGATCGGGAGCTCGAGCCGGCCATCGGTCGTCGACCACGCGTGCCACGAGGAGCCGAGCGACCCGTCGGGGTTGTACTTGTGCAGGAGGTAGCCGTCGCGGGTCATCAGCTCGCCGCAGAGATAGAAGAACCGCCGGGTGACCTCGCCGTAGCCGGCGAGATCGAGGGCGTGCGCGACGAGCGCGCCATCCCGCGGCCAGAGGTACGAGTAGGTGTCGCGATTGAACCGCAGGACGTCCGAGTCGTTGCCCGCGATGATCGCCCCGCGGTTGTCGACCTGGGTACGGATCACGAGCGTGGACTGCTTGTAGAGGTGGATGAGCGGTTCGGGCAGGTGGGCGGCGATGGTCTCGTCCTTGTTCGCCCAGAGGTTCCAGTAGTCGCCGGTGCGCGACAGGAACGAGCCGACTCCGCGCTCGCGCACGAGCTTGTCCAGGTCGCGCACCTCGTCGTACGTCTGCCCGGCGGCGATGACGAACGTCGCGGTCGCGAGCCCGTTCGCCGGGACATGCAGGCCGAGCATCCCGACGCTGTCGATCGAGCCCTGGGCCACGAGGTTCCGCGACAGCTCGCCGTCCTCGGCGTCGCGCCAGGTGCCCTCACGCCCGAGCGCCTCCTTGAGCCCGATCGCGAACGAGCTGAGGCCCGATTCGCCCTTCGCGTTCACGCCGCTCAGGAGGAAGAACCGGCGGCCCTTGTAGTGGACGATCGCCCGCGTGCGCGGGTCGTAGAAGGCCGAGTCCCCGATGTCGTTGCCCCAGAGGTGCGCGTCGAAGTGCTGGAACAGCCGCACGTCCCGATCGTTCCCGGTCACGTCCTCGACGGTGACCTCCTTGAGATAGAGGTTGCGATCGAAGTCGACGGTGTCCCGGCAGCGGATCCGAATGCCGAGACCGGCGTGCCCGAGGGTGACCTCGCTCACCAGGGTCTCGTGGGCGAACCGCAGGTCCCGCTCCCACCCGTCGTCGCCGGTCCACGCGAACCGCCCGTCGGTCCACACGCCGAACCGGCACGGCTCGCCGCCGGTGTGGTTCTCCTGGCCGACCTGCGGGAAGTAGATGTCGCGAAGCTGATAGCGGCTGTCGAACGTGACCAGGAGATCGCCGTTCCCGAGCGGCAGGTCGCGCGGCACGGCTAGGCCCGCGTGGCCGCGAGGAACCGCCGCGCGCTCGTGACCAGGCCCGCGTGGTCGCCCTTCGCGAGCAGCTCGGGCGGCATCATCGGGCTGCCGATGCCGAAGCCCACCACGCCGGCCGCCAGGTACTCCGCGATCTCGTCGTGGCCGATGTTCCCGGTGACGACCAGGGGCAGGAGGTGCAGGGCCCGGCGGATGTTCGCGATGTACGCCGGACCGCCGACCGTCGCGACCGGGTAGACCTTGATGAAGTCCGCGCCGGCGTCCGCCGCGGCGACCATCTCCGTCGCCGTGAGCGTGCCCGGGATGGAGAGGGCGTCCCTCGCGCGCGCGGCTTTGATCATGTCCGGGATCAGCGCCGGGCTCACCAGGAAGCGCGCGCCCGCGAGCAGCGAATCCTCGGCCTGGGCGCCCGACAGCACGGTCCCCGCGCCGATCACCGCGCCCTGGCCGCGGAGCGTCTCGTCCCGGGCCAGCTTCGCGATGAGCTCGAGGGCGTCGGGGACCGTGAGCGTGATCTCGACCATCCGGACGCCGGCCTCGGCCACCGCGCGGGCGGCGCGCTCGGCGAGCTCCGGCGTGGCGGTGCGGATGACCGCGATGAGGCGGTCCTCGCCGAAGATCTTCAGCATCTCGCGACGCGTGACGAGGGGGCGCTGCGCGATGGCCATCGGTCTGATGCTACCTCTCAGCTCGCGGCGTCGGCCGTGATCAGCCACTCGGCGTGGTCGATCATCCCGGCCGGCACCTCGCCCGCGAACGCGCGCCGCACGGCGTCCTTCTTGTCGGCGCCGGCGGCGAGGATGACGACCCGTCTCGCCTCGCGCAGCGCACGCAGCGTCAGGGTGACCCGCTCCGGCGGCGGCTTCGCCGCGTTTCGCACGCCCGCGACGTAGCCCGTCGCGCGGAGCGCGGGGTTGCCGGGAAAGAGCGACGCCGTGTGCCCGTCGGTCCCGATGCCGAGCAGCACCAGATCGCACGGCGCCGCGGCGACGATCGGCTCGTACGCCGCCGCCGCGACGTCGGGGCCGAGCTCCGCGGGAATGCGATGGACCGTCGCGGGACACGCGACGCGGAGCAGGGCTTCGGTCGCGCTGTGGTAGTTGGACTCGGGATGCAGGGGCGGCAGGCAGCGCTCGTCGCCGAAGAGCACGGTGGCCCGGCCCCACGGGAGCTCCATCGCCGCGAGCAGCTGGTACGCGCGGGTCGGCGTGGTGCCGCCGGCGAGCACGAGCCGCAGGGCGGTCGCGGATCGCAGCGAGTCGGCCACGATCGCGGCGGCCGCGGCGGCCAATCGCTCGGCGTCGGGATGGACGGTGGGCGGACGCATCAGGAAGGCAGCATACTTTTCAACAGATGCGCATCGGATCGACCGTCGTCGAGGACATCTTTTCGCGAGCCGGGGCCTACCTGCAGGGGCACTTCCTCCTGTCGTCGGGCATGCACTCGCCGTTCTACCTCGAGAAGTTCCAGGTCCTCCAGTGGCCCCAGGAGACCGAGCGCCTCTGCCAATCGATCGCCGACGCGGCCCGGGGCATCGGGGTCCAGACCGTCGCCGGACCGACCACGGGCGGCATCATCCTCGCCCACGAGGTCGCGCGGCAGCTGGGCGTGCGCGCGGTCTACGCCGAGCGCGCCGCGAGCGGTCGCGGCCGCGAGCTCCGCCGCGGCTTCCGGCTGACCCCCGGAGAGCGGGTCCTCGTCGTCGACGACATCATGTCCACCGGCGGATCGGTCCACGAGACGATCGACGCGGTGCGCGAGAACGGCGGGGAGGTCGTCGGCATCGGGGTCCTGGTGGACCGCTCGGACGGCCAGGCGACCTTCGACGGGCTCCCGATCATCGCCCTCTGGGACGTCTCGATCCCCACGTACGCGCCCGATGCGTGCCCGCAATGCGCGCAGGGGACCCCGCTGGTGAAGCCTGGCACCACACCTGCAACCACACCTGCACAGGTGCTCAACGCATGAAGGACATCGTGAATCTGCTCCGCACCGCGATCTGGCTCGCCTTCTTCGGCGCGATCTACCAGGAGCTCAAGAAGCCGCCGGAGGAGCGCACCTGGCACGGCAAGGTCGCGGGCGTCGTGCCCTACGACTTCCGGCTGCCGGACCTCCAGCGCGTGAAAGAGGCGTACTGGAACCCCGACAGCGACGTCCTCTTCACCGAGAAGGTCGTCGGGGTCGGCTGGTCGGTGAACCTGCCCGTCGCGTTGCGGAAGCTGTCGCAGATCGCGTCGCAGTACGCGGGCGCGATCCGGAGCCGGACGGAAGGCTGATCTTCCGCGCCCGCCATTCGATGAACGCGGGCAGGTAGCGCTCCAGGGCATCGTCGGATCCCGGCGCGAGGTCGTCGCGCTGGGCGAGCAGCTGCTCGTGCGACAGCGCGCGGAGCGGCTGCTTCGTGGAGATCTCGCCGGGGGTCGTCTCCCAGAAGCCGTCGACGACGAGCCCAGCGGCGACGCAGGCGTTGATGAGGTCGGAGATCCGATGCCCGTACTCGAGCGTCGGGGCCTCGACCGTCACGTCCTCGAAGGTCCACTCGGCGTCCTCGTACGGCACGGCTCCATCCGCGAAGTAGCTCTGCCGGAAGCCCCAGCCCGTGCCGGACCACGTGCCGTACATCCGCATCGTGACCGGGTGCATCGTCGACGCGCGATAGACGCCGCCGGGGGCGAGCACCCGGCCGACCTCGGCGATCACCCGGGCCGCGTCGGGCACGAAAACAATGGAGTGGCTGTGCCACACGATGTCGAAGCTCCCGTCGGCGAACGCCGAGAGATCGCGCATGTCGCCCTGGCGGAGGCGCAGCTTCACGCCGCGCTCGCCGGCGAGGTCCCGGACCGTCTTCAGCTGGCGGGCGCTGATGTCGACCACCGTCGTGTCCGCGCCGAGCTCGGCGAAGAGGACCGGATGCCAGCCGCCGCCCCCGGCGAGCGCGAGCACCCGCTGGCCGGCGATCGGCAGGCCGGCGAGCCGGCCGTTGGGGTCGAGGAACCTCCGCTTCCCCGCGGGGGTCTTCGGCGGCGTGCCCTGGGGCCGGGTGTACGGGATGCCGGCCGCCGACAGCCGGTCCCACATCTTCTGGTTGTGCGCGGCCACGTCGTCGACGGCGATGCGCTTCGTCGCTCTCTTCATGTCGGGGCTATTGTCTGCGCGTGCCCGATCGTCCGCGCATCGTCGTCACGCGTCCGATCAGCGACGAGGCCCTCAAGCTCATGCGGCCGCGCGCCGAGATCACGATCGGCCCGGCCGATCCGCCGATCCCGACGCCGCAGGAGGTCGTCGCGATGATCAAGGACGCCGACGTCGTGTACACGCTCCCGGCGAACCCGGTGAACGGTGACGCGATCCGCGGCGCCTCGAAGCTCAGGTTCATCGCGACGATGGGCACGGGCTACGACAACATCGACATCGCGGCGGCCCGCGAGCGGAAGATCCCGGTCACGTTCGCGCCGGGCATCCTGGACGAGACCACCGCCGACGGCGCCTTCGCGCTCCTGCTGGCGGCCGCCCGCCGCCTCGGCGAGGCCGAGCGCTACCTCCGGGCGGGGAAGTACCGCGGCTGGACGCCGTTCCTGTTCACCGGCCGCGACGTGAACCACGCGACCCTCGGGATCGTCGGCATGGGCCGGATCGGTCGCGCCGTGGCCCGGCGCGCGAAGGGCTTCCAGATGAAGATCCTGTACACCGACGCGCGGCGCAACGAGGACGCCGAGCGCGAGCTCGGCGCGACGTACGTGACCCTCGACGAGCTGCTCGCCCAGTCCGATTTCGTGTCGCTCCACACGCCGCTCCTGCCGGAGACCCGGCACCTCATGAACGCGGAGCGCCTGGGCAGGATGAAGCGGACCGCGATCCTGATCAACAGCTCGCGCGGGCCGGTCGTCGACGAGCACGCCCTGGCGGAAGCGCTCCGCGATGGGGTCATCGCCGGCGCGGGGCTCGACGTCTTCGAGCGCGAGCCCGACGTGGATCCGTTGCTCGTGACCCTCGAGAAAGTCGTCCTGCTGCCGCACATC
>JAXDLF010000045.1:0-2867 GCA_034666765.1 Chloroflexota bacterium | reverse complement strand
TGGCGAACGTCGATCGCACGCAGGGCCTCCCCCGCCCCGGTCGCACCGAAGACGACAAAGCCGTCGGCACGTAGGTTGTCGGCGAGGAACCCGGCCGTCGCCGCGTCGTCCTCCACCACCAGCACTGACTTCCCCTCGGCGTCTTTCATCACCCACAGAAGCCCGGCAACGCCGGATTTCGCCCCCATCCTGCAAGAGGCGTTGCAATCTGTCGGATCGGAAGGAATCGAAGTTACGATCCCGACGCTTCGCGTGCAGGATTTCAACATCCCGGCGCGTGGACGACCCACATTCAAAATGGACACCACTCGGCGGGGAAACTACGAATCCGGCTCGGACTACGAGCTCGAGTATGGAGAGCTGCGCTTCACGTTCAACGAGCGTGACTTCACCGAGCGCGTGGAGCAGGCGGCGATCAAGCTCGACTTCGTACCGGGCCCGCTAGCCGAGGAGGAGCGCGAGGACCTCGTGAACCTCGCGGTGAACGGCGAGGTGATGGAGCCGAGCTCGACCCTCGGCGAGCACATCAACCACTGCTGGGCGCGGCTGGTCGGCGCCTCCGAGCGCAGCCTCGTGCACTGGCTGCGGCGGCTCGTCTTCCGCGGGGCATGGCTCGACCAGCGCGTGATGGAAGGCGAGCTCGAGATCGTGTTCGACGACTCCAGCCACACCTTCGGCTACGCCCAGCCCGACCGCGACTACGAAGTCATCGAGCTCTCGCCCGAGCCGAGCTGGGCCGAAGTCGCTTACCGCGTCTAGAACGCCACCACGCGCGTGCGGTAGCCGATCGGAAGCCGATCGGTAGTCGAGGGTCGGAAGATCGCGGCATGAGCCATCGATCGCACGCCCCAGCCGGAATAGCCGCTGTCATAGCCACGGTGCTCTGCCCCGCCGCCGCCGCGCACGCGCGGCAAGGAGGCGACCCGCACTGCGGGCAGACCATCACGCGCGACACCACCCTGCGCCACGACCTGAGCGGCTGCCGCGGCGACGGACTCAAGATCGGCGCAGACGGCGTGACCCTCGACCTCGGCGGGCACACAGTCGACGGAACCAACGCCGCCGGTGGCGAGGGCATCGCTGTAGATGGTCACGCACGGGTCACGATCCGGAACGGCCGCGTGCAACAGTTCCGCGTGAACGGCGTCGCCGCCCGCAAGTCGCCTCACGTGCGGATCACCCATCTCGACGTGGGGGCGATCGGCGCGGGCGGCAAGGAGAACGAACCGGTCTCCGCAGGGATCTTCGTTCAGGGCTCGGACAAGGCCGAGGTGATGGTCAATCGGGTCTCGAACGCGGTCGAGGCGTACCAGGCCGACGGGATCGTCGTGCTCGACTCGAAGCGCCCCCACGTCGTGTACAACAGCTCGAGTAGGAACGCCTGGAACGGCATCGCGGTGTTCAATTCGCCCAGGGCCGACATCCAGCGCAACCGCACGGAGCAAAACGTCAATACCGGCATCTTCGCGGCGAACGTCACCGGCGCGACCATCGCTGGCAACACTTCGAACCGCCAGCAGCACCCGGACACCGGCGGGATCGTGGTGCTCTCGACGAAGAGCGAGACCGTGACCGACAACCAGACGAACGGGAACACGACCGGCATCAGCATCGAATTGGGAGTGGGATCGGCGACCGTGGCCCGCAACAAGGTGAGCGGAGGGGGCGACGGGATCGCGCTGCTCGAGTCGGACGGCAACACCGTCGCGCGCAACCAGGTGACCGGCGTTGGCGGGGTCGGGATCTACCTCGACGCTTTCGGCCCGGACCCGACCGCCACCACGGGCGCCGACGACAACACGATCGCCCACAATCAGGTCAGCGCGAGCGGCCTCGCGGGGATCGCGCTCTTCGGCGCCTCGGACGGCAACCGGCTGACGAGCAACGTGGCGAGCGCGAGCCGCGGCGACGGAATCAACGGCGATCCCGCCGGTGGGATCTACATCGAGGCCTCCGCATCCAATGTCCTGGACGACAACACAGCGAGCAAGAACAGCGCCGACGGAGTGCGAATCACTAGCGCCGGCAACACCGTCAAGTCGACCACGGCACTCGACAACCTCCGCCGTGGGATCGACGCGGTGGAAGGCACGATCGACGGCGGCGGCAACCACGCACGCGGCAACGGCCTCGAGCCGCAGTGCACCGGAGTGGCATGCGCCTGATGCCGCCGGCCGGTGGAAGTGCGGCCGCTACTTCAGAAGGTCGGCGCGCAGCGTGCCGGACACCGGCGCGAGCTGCGGCGGCTTCGGGCCGCCTGCCGTGTCGCTCGGCTCGAGCACGATCCGGGTCGTTGCCTGACGCAGCGGCTCGCCGGCGGTGCCGGTCGAGGCGATGACGGTCAACGTGCCCGCCTCCTCGGTCGACCGCGCGGCGCCGAACACCCGCCGAGCGACGGCCGGCGGCAGTGCGTCGAGCGAGTCGATCACGACGACGGCGTGGCGGCCGGACTCGGCCGCCCGCTTGCCGCGCTCGATCGCGCTCTCGGCTGCCTGAGCCTGCTCGTCCAGCGGCCGGTCGAAGCCGCCGCCGGCGACGGTGACCGCCGAGTCGCGCTTCCACTCGGTGACCTCCTCGGGGCGGACGCCCGCGAGCACCACCATCACGTCGAGGTCCTCGTGAGCTGCCTTCAGGCCGAGCACGATCCGGCGCAGCAGCGTGGTGATGCCGGAGCCGGCCGGGCCGCCCACCGCAACGCGTGAGCCGCGCCCGAACGGGGTGGCGTCGAGGCCGTCGGGCGGCGTCAGCGCCTGCGTCGCGAACACGGGCGTCAGGTCCTCGAACCGGAGCCGCTCCGTCGGCTGCTCGGCGTCGGCGCCGTTCACCTTGTCGACGCGCACGAGCGACGGGTGCCGCTCGTTGCGCCG
>JAXDLF010000044.1:0-5010 GCA_034666765.1 Chloroflexota bacterium | reverse complement strand
CGACGCGGCCGACGGCGAGTACGAAGGGCTGGCGATCGCCGTCGAGATGGTGCGGGGGCTGCGCGCCCTCCCGGGCGTCAATGGGATCCATCTGTACGCGATCGAATGGCCGGAGGCGATCTCGCTCCTCGTCCGGGCTGCCGGCCTGCTCCCGCGACCGACTGTGAAAGAGGTGGTGACAGCGTGAGAACGACCGTCATCGGGGCCTTCCCGAAGATCAGCGATGAGCCCGGCGGCCAGGAGCTTCGCCAGGCACTCCACAAGCAGGATCGCGGCGAGCTGAAGGACGCCGACCTTGACCGCGTGTACGACGCCGTGACGAAGAGCGCGATCGCGGAGCTCGAGGCCGCGGGCATCGATGTCATCAACGACGGTCAGATCCGCTGGGACGACCTCCTCGCGCCGTTCGCGACGTCGTGGGCCGGTGTCCATCGCGGTCCACTCGAGCGCTTCTACGACAACAACACCTACTTCCGGCAGCCAACGATCGACGGTCCCATCTCGAGCGACGGTCAAACGCTCGCGAAGGCCTTCCGGCATGCCAAGTCGCTCGCGACCCGCGAGCTCAAGGCGGCGGTCGCCGGACCGATCACCTTCGCGACCCTCGCGATCGACAAGCACTACCGCTCGCTCGAGGACCGCGTTCTCGCGGTCGCCGACGCGATCGCGACCGACGTGAAAGCGCTCGGCGCGGCGGGAGCGACGCTCGTTGACATCGAGGATCCCGGCCTGGTCTACGCGCCGCAGCACGTCGAGCTCGCGCGCGAGGCCTACGTCCGCATCGCCGCCGCCGGGGTGCCCATCGCGGTGCAGCCGTACTTCTTCCCGGCTGATCGAATCCTCGAGACGCTCGCCTCGTTCCCGGTCGCGCAGGTCGGCATCGACGTGCGCTCGCGCGAGACGACGGCCCTCAGGCGGCTCGACACCTTCAAGGGCAAGACGGTCGTGCTCGGCATCGTCGACGCCCGGAACACGCGGCTCGAGTCCGCGAGCGAGCTCGGCGCGTTGATCGATGAGGCGCTCAAGCTCGTTCCGACCGAGAGCCTGTGGCTCGCGCCGACCACAGGACTGGAGTACCTGCCCCACGATGTGGCGACGAAGAAGCTGGCGGCGCTCGCGGAAGCGGCGCGCGGAGGGGTGGCCGCATGACGGCTCTCAACATCCTGCTCACGACCTCGGTCGGCTCGTTCGGGAAGCCCGACTACCTGCAGAAGGCTCGCAACGCGAGCGCGCGCGGCAAGCTCGGCGCCGGCGAGCTGCTCGAGCTGGAGCGCAAGGCGACGGCGGAATGGATCAAGGTCCAGGAGGACATCGGACTCGACATCCTGGTCGACGGCGAGATGTACCGCGGCGACATGGTCGCGTACTTCGCCGATCTGCTCGACGGCTATTCCGACGGCGGCCTCGTGCGCTCGTACGGCAACCGCTACTACCACAAGCCCGTCATCTCGGGGAAGCTCGCGCGGCCGAAGCCGATGACCGTCGAGTGGTTCCAGTACGCGCAGTCGCTCACGCCGAAGCCGGTCAAGGGCATGCTCACCGGTCCGTACACGATGCTCGACTGGTCGTACAACGAGGCCTATCCGACGCGCCGTGACGCGGCGCTCGCCCTCGCGGAGGTGGTGCGGCAGGAGGCCGAGGATCTCGACCGCGCCGGCGCGCAATACATCCAGATCGACGAGCCGGCGATCCACGCCAGGCCCGAGGAGCTCGAGATCGCGATCGAGGCGATGGGGATCGTGACCCAGAACCTGAAGGCGAAGACGATCTCGCACATCTGCTACGGCGACTTCGCCGCGATCTATCCGGGCATCCTCGATCTACCGGTCGATCAGCTCGATCTCGCCATGGCGAACTACGAGTACCGCTGGCTCGACCTCATGGACCGCAGCCCGTTCACCAAAGAGATGGCGATCGGGATCGTCGACGTCCACACGCACGAGCTCGAATCGGTGGCCGAGGCCGCCGACGGGATCCGGAAGGGCCTGAAATACGTGCCCGCGGACAAGCTCCTTCCGCACCCGGACTGCGGCCTCAAGACCCGGCCGGTCGAGGAGTCGATCGCGAAATGCAGGATCGTGGTTGAGGCGGCGAAGGTCGTCCGAGCCGAGATCGCGACGAAGGCGGTCCCCGCCTGAGCGAGCGTCCGCCGATCCAGCGCTGGTGGGCGACCTACGTCCTCGTCGGCGCGGCTGCGATCGTCGCGGTCATCGCCGCATTCGACGCGGTCGCGCGCTTCCTCGCGCCCCTCGCGCACGTCGGCCTTGTCGTGCTGCTGGCGATCGTCGTCGCCTTCATCCTCGCGCCGGTCGTCGCCCGCATCGAGCGGTGGACTCATCGCCACAGCCTCGCCGTCATCGTGACGTTCCTGCTGGTGGTCATCGTGCTGGTCGGGTTCCTGGCGCTCGTGGCGGCGCCGCTCGTGACGGAGTCGAGCCGGCTCGCCGAGAAGATCCCCCAGTACGTCGCGCAGCTCCAGAGCAACGCGCCGGTCACGGTCCTCGGGTATCAGCTGCCCGACGAGCTGCGCGTGCAGCTCGGCGACGCGGCCGGGAGCATCGGTGGCGCGGTCGCGGGCCAGGCGGTCACGATCGTCGTCGGGCTCGTGAGCGGCATCGTCGATCTCTGCCTCGTCCTCATCATCGCGCTCTACCTGCTTCTCGACGCGCGACGGATCCGGACGACCGCCCTCCGGCTCATTCCGTTGCGCCAGCGTGAGCAGTTCGAGAGCGTCGAGGCGGAGGTCGTACGCGTGTTCGGGGCGTACCTCCGCGGACAGCTGCTGCTGGCGCTCATCGTGGGTGTCGCGTCGACCATCGCGCTGCTTCTCCTCGGTGTGCCCTACGCGTTCGTGCTCGGCGTCTTCGCGGGCATGGCGGAGCTCATCCCGATGCTCGGCCCGATCCTCGGCGCGGTGCCCGCGGTGCTCGTCGCGCTCTTTCAGCCGTTCCCGCTCGTCCTCTGGGTCGCGCTCGCGTTCCTCGTGATTCAGCAGCTCGAATCGAACCTACTGGTGCCGCGTATCTCCGGTCATGCGGTGGGGCTCCACCCGCTCGCCGCGATGATCGTGCTCCTTGCCGGATTCGAGCTCGCGGGGATCGTCGGGGCGCTGTTCGCCGTTCCGCTCGCCGGGATCGCGTGGGTCTTCGTCGGTACCGCGATCCGCGCGCGTTCGACATGAACGCGAAGAGGGCCGTGCCCGCCTAGCCTTTGCCTGTGGAGCTTGCCGAGGAGATTGCCGCGCTCGATGCCCGCGCGCTCGCGCCCGTCGTCGAGCGGCTGTTCGGTCGGCGCGTGACGCCGCTCACGTGGGCGGTCACGCCATTCACCTACCAAGCGACGAACTCGCTCTCCGAAGGGGTCTTCCGCGTCAGCGGCACCGCGCGCGACGGAGCCGCTGTGCGCGACTGGTCGGTTGTGGTCAAGGTGCTGCGACCCGCGTACGACGTGCTGCTGGCGTGGTTCCCCGAGGAGTCGCGCGCGGAGCTGGAGGACGCGCACCGCTGGGATCGTGAGGTGCACGCGTACGAGTCGGGCCTGCTCGATCGCCTTCCCGCCGGACTGGCCGCTCCGCGCTGTCTGGGCGTGCGCCGGGACGCCGACCGCTGCTGGCTGTGGCTCGAGGATCTGGGCCCGACCGACCCTGGCTGGGACGTGCCGCGGTACGCGCTCGCGGCGCGGCATCTCGGCCGGTTCAACGGCGCGTTCCCCGCGGCGTCGGTGCCCGACGCGGCGTGGCTGTCGCACGGCTGGCTGCGGACCTGGCTGGTGACCGGCTTCGGCTCTCGCGCGGAGTTCGTGCTCGGGAACGACGACGTGTGGGAGCACGAGATCGTCCGTTCCGCGTTCGCGGCAGACGATCGCGAGCGCCTCGAGCGGCACTGGGCGGAGCGCGCGGCGGTGCTGGATCGGCTCGACGCATTGCCGCAGACGCTCTGCCACCTCGACGCGTTCCGCGCGAACCTCATCGGTCGCACGAACGCGCGGGGCGAGCCGGAGACGGTCGCCATCGACTGGGCGGGCATGGGCCTGGCACCGATCGGCGCGGAGGTCGGGCAGCTGGTGATGGGCAGCGTCAGCTTCGCGGACTATCGGCAGGACATCCGCGAGCTCGCGCCGGCCGCAGTCGATGGCTACATCGCCGGGCTGCGAGAGAGTGGCTGGAACGACGCCGAACGTGACGTGCGCACCGGCTTCGCGCTCTCCGCGGTGCGGTGGGTGTTCATGCTCGGCATCCTGAATGCGGCGCTCGACCCGGTGCGGCAGGCGGAGGTGGAGAAGTGGGCCGGCCAGCCGTACGTCGACACCCTGACCCAGGCCGGCACGCGTACGCGGTATCTCCTCGGGCTGCTCGATAGCGCGCGCTAGGCTCCCCGGGTGACCACCCCGGTCGACGAGGCGACCGACCTCCTCCAGACGATGATCCGCAACCAGTGCGTGAACGACGGCCGCCCCGAGTCGGGCGGCGAGATCCGGAACGCGCAGACGCTCGGTGCGTACCTCGCCGGACCGGGCATGGACATCACGCAGTACGAGTCGCATCCGGGGCGGGGCAGCATGGCCCTTCGCGTGGAAGGGAGCGACAAGAAGGCGCCGAGCCTCCTGATGATGGGTCACATCGACGTCGTCCCCGCCGATCCCACCGGCTGGAAGCGCGATCCGTTCTGCGGCGACCTCGTGGACGGAGAGGTCTGGGGCCGCGGCGCGATCGACATGCTGAGCATCACCGTGACGATGGCGGTCGCGGTGAAGAAGCTGTTGCGCGACGGCTGGAAGCCGAAGGGCACGCTCATCTTCAGCGGCATGGCCGACGAGGAGGCCCTCGGCACGTGGGGCGCCGAGTACCTCGTCGAGAACAAGTGGGACGACGTGAAAGCGGACGCGGTCCTCACCGAGTCGGGCGAGCCGCCGCTGCCGATCCCGACGAAGGGCGGCCCGAAGGCGATCATGGTCGTCGGCGAGAAGGGCTCGCACTGGGTCGGCCTCAAGGTGAAGGGCACGCCCGGCCAC
>JAXDLF010000043.1:0-4261 GCA_034666765.1 Chloroflexota bacterium | reverse complement strand
GTCCCGACGGAGAACGGGTTGCGCGTGCTGAACACCCGCGGCCGATGCTCCTCGGGCAGGAGGCCGGTGCGGCGAGCATGCACAAGAAGATTGGCGTCCCAATGTGGCAGGAACCGCACCGGCGCCGGCGTATCCGGGTCCGGCAGGGGCGCATCCGGCAAGTCGATCAGCTCGCGCCCGTCGGCGTCGCGATGGCGAACCAGCGACAGCCCAGCCTCGGCGCGCTTTGCATCCGATGCCGTGATGCCCGCCCAGGAGGCGATGTCGCGCCACGTAGCCGGGCCGAATCCGCGAAGGTAGGCACGCACGAGATGGGCGAGTCCCTCGTCCTGCGTCGCATCGGATGGCCCGATCCAGTCATCGGCAAGGTCGAGCAGGTCAGCCCGACGTCGCTCCCACGTGCCCGAGGGGGGCACCCGGACCAGGTCAACCCAGAGGGCGGCACCGTAGGAATAGCCCGCCGACAGGGCCCCCAGCTCCTTGACGGTCCGCGGCCCATCCCGAAGGGCGGCGTGCAACCGCTCCGCCGTCGCGACCATTGCAACCTCATCGGTGTTGGCACCCTGGGCGCGCAGGCTCCATGCGCGGCGAGGCTGTTGGACGCCGGCGGCGTACAGCCAGAATTCTCGCCGCGAGACGATGTGAATCGTGTTGCGCATGAGGGTTGCCTGGATAACGGTCCGATCGTGAAGCGCGGCCGTCAGAGCATCTCGCTGAAACCCCGCCAGCCGGGTCCAGAGCCCGACGTATGCCGACGGGGCGTATTGCGTCTGGAGCCCGCCCACCTGATCGACGGCATCCGCGATCGAGATTGGCGCCCGTTCGAGCAGGAGTTGTCGAGCCAGCAGGGCCCGGTTGAGCGCGCGCTTTGTCAGTTCGCGGGACATGGCCCCCAGCGTACCCGGGTAGACGAAGGTCGCTACGCTGACGTTCGTGAGCACGACGGCAGGGTGACGGCGCTGATTTCGCCCCTGGCACTCGATGCGATGCTGGTCGAATCTGCGTTCATCGAGAACCCCTATCCCGCGTATGCGCTCCTGCGCGCACACGCACCAGTGCACGAGAGCGAGGCATGGGGAGCCTGGCTACTCACCCGGTACGACGATTGCGCCGCGGTACTTCGGGACCCCGAGCGGTTTTCAAGCGCGGGCCGCGTCTCCGCGATGCTGGATCGGCTGCCGGCCGCCGAGCGTGCACGGTTCGCTCCGCTCGACGCCAATTTCCAGCTCGGGATGCCGAATTCGGATCCGCCCGACCATACCCGGATCCGAAACCTGGTGAACCGTGCCTTCACCCCTCGCGTCGTCGAGGCGATGCAGGATGAGATCGGGTCCGCCCTGAGGGAACTGCTGGCGCCTGTCCTCACGCGCGGCGAGGTCGATCTCATCCCGGCCGTCGCCCACCCGCTTCCGGCACGCGTGATCCTGTCGCTCCTTGGTGTGCCACGTGCCGACCGTGCCCGCTTCCAGCAGTGGTCAAATGACGTCGTCGCTTTCTTCGGGACGGCCGGAACAGACCTGGACACGGCGACGCGGAGCCTCACCGCGTTCCTCGAGGCGCGGGAGTGGCTCCGCGATGCGATCGCTGAAAGCCGCCGGCGGCCGCGCAGCGACCTTCTGACGGCTCTGGTCCTGGCCGAGTCGGAGTCCGGGGCGCTGACCGAGGCCGAGATCATCGCCACCTGCATCACGCTCTTGACCGCGGGCCACGAAACGACCACGACGCTGATCGCATCGGGCTGCCTCGCGCTCCTGCGCCACCCGGATCAGTTGGCGCTCCTCCGCGAGCGACCCGAATTGATCTCGTCGGCGATCGAGGAATTTCTACGCTACGACGCCCCGTTCCAGCAGGCCCGACGTCGGACGAGCGTGGACGTCGAGATTCGAGGCCGACGAATTCCAGCGGGCAGCATCGTGTCGGAACTTCTCGGCTCGGCAAACCGCGACCCGGAGCAGTTCGCCGACCCCGACCGCCTCGACATCACGCGGCACGGGACGCGACACCTGGGCTTCGGTGTCGGAATCCATTTCTGTATCGGCGCGGCCCTTGCGCGGCTGGAAGCCCGCATCGCCATCCCGATGCTCCTTGACGAACTCCGCGATGTGGAGCTCTCGCCTGATGGGGTCGCATGGCGATGGAACACGACATTCCGCGGGCTCAGCAGGCTCGTCGTTCGCTTCGCGCCACGGATGCCGGTGGACGGAATTCGATAGGCGGGCGTGGCCGCCGGGTTCAGGCGGCGAATTCTGTGCCGGGCTCACCCGTCTCGATGGGGTTGTTGAGCGGGTCCTTGCTCCACTCGAACCAGCCGCCGTCATAGACGGCGATCCGCTCCCAGCCCATCAGGTAGGCGTAGAACCAGGTCTCGCTGGCGCGCCAGCCGGTGCCGCAGTAGAACGCGACCCACTTGTCGGGTGTGATCCCGGCCTCTTCCCAGTTCGCGGCAATCTCGGGATAGGCGCGCATCGTGTTGTCGACGCTGCGGTAGTGCTGCATGTGGTACGCGTCCGTGCCGCAGTTGCCCCACACGTCGCCGGCGATTCGGCCCGCCTTCTCGATGTAGTTGTAGCCGCTCACCTTGCCGATGTGCTCGCGCCAGCTCCGCACGCTCACGAGCGCGGCGCCGTCCCGGTCAGCGACGATCCTCTTCGCGTCGTCGATGTCGATGATGAGATCCGGGCGCTGCGGCACCGACACCCCGAATTCCGGCACGGACTTCGGGAAGCGCGGCGTGGTCTCGAGCGGATAGCCCGCCCGCACCCACCAGTCGTAGCCACCGTCGAGCAGTCGCACGTCGTCGACGCCCGAGTACCGCAGGATCTGCGCCGCGCGGGTTGCGGCGATCTGACCGGCACGCCGGCCGGGCCACTTCTCGTTGGCCTGGCCTTCGGTGTCGCGGCCGTACAGGACGACCGTGGTGTCGTGGGTGATGCCGAGCGCCCGGAGCGAGGCGTCGAGGTCGGCCGGTGATCGACGGTTCCAGTCGACCGGGTTCTCGAACCAGTTCGTGTCCAGGTAGAGCGCGTCGGGCAGATGTCCCTCCGCGTATTCCTCGGGCACCCCAAAGTTCACGTGGAACAACAGGTACCGCTGGCCGTCGTACGCCTCCGGCCGACCGCCCGCGAGCAGCTCGCGCAGCCATTCCGTGTGAACGAGCTTCTCGTACTTCGGCAGGCGCTCAAGCGGCAGGCTCTCGTCCGCCGCCCAGGCCGTCCAGCCCGACTCGTAGAGCGTGACGTCGGTCTCGCCGAGCTCCTCGAGCCGCGTTCGGAGCGCCCTGCCCTCGGCCGCACCGTAGCCGTACACAACGATACTGCCGCTGCCCAGCACGCCTTTGGCGACAAGGAGCTTGCGGACTTCAGCCAGCTCTACGCTTTCCAGCCACGCGATCGGGAACGACACAGCACCTGGGATATGGCCGCCGCGCGCCTCACCGCGCAGGCGCCACCCGTTGTACGCGGCAATCGGGCGCACGTCGACGATCGCGAGTGCCGGGTCGGCCAGTCGGTCGCGAAGTTCGTCGGTCGAGATCGACGACGCGATTGGGGCCTCGCGGAGTTCGGGTGTTGGTGGCAGGACTGCGGTCATTGGTCTGATCCCTCGGTGTGACGGTGGCGGTTCGCGGCTGTCTCTCGCCCGCGTCTTCGCCGGAGCAACAAAAAAACCCCTGCCAAGCAGGGGCTCCAGGATGAGTATCGGCGCCGTCTACGCGTGACCGGCGCTCAGATACACCGCCTGCCCTGCTCGGCAGATGGGCAACAGAGACAGCGGACGGTCGAGCGCGGCGTGACGGTCATTGGCCGGCATTCTGACAGCTGCACACCGAACTCTGCAATACCGAAGATGGATGAGCGGTGCTCGCGGTCACGCCGGAATGCCTCGGCCGACCGGCGATTTGCGCGTTCGCGGCCGATCTTGGGTACCCTGCGCCCACTGGTGGCCAAGGATCGGCGATGTCCACATGCGCCGACTGGGCCGAAATCGGAGGCTCCCGAAGCGAGCGCGCCCCAGTGTTCACGCTGCGAGCCGGAAACCGCAGCCGTGCATGGCGTGCCCCCGGGAAGAAGGAGCAGACATGCGTCGAATCCTGCTCGCCCTCACGTCTGCCGCGATGTTCGCCGGAGTGCTGGTGATGCCCGTTGCGGCCATCACCAACGACTACGCCAAGGACTTCGACCACCCGTTCGTCGGGCTGATCGCGTTCTACGACCAGAGCGGAGTATTCCAGCACCGCTGTTCCGGATCGCTGCTCAACGACGGC
>JAXDLF010000042.1:0-5559 GCA_034666765.1 Chloroflexota bacterium | reverse complement strand
CGCGATGTCGCCGGAGATGGAGGCCCGCATCGCGCGCGTGCTCGGCGATCCGCAGACCTGCCCGCACGGCAACCCGATGCCCGGTGTCGCCGCCAAGCCGACGCGGCCGCTGGACCAGCTCGCGCATGGCGAACGGGCCGCGGTCGAGCGCATCCCGGACCAGTTCGAACAGGAGCCCGGGTTCCTCGAGTACCTCGATTCCCAGGGCATCCAGCCGGGCGTCGTCCTCGAACTCGTGGAGCGCGGGCCTACGCTGCTGCGAGTGTCGATCGACGGCGCGATCCGGTCGCTGCGGCCGGACTGCGGCCAGAAAGTGTGGATCGCGGCGTGAGTGAGGCGTGAGTGAGATGACGATCTTCGTCAGCCAGGCCTCGGACGCGTACTGGCTCGCGCGCGTCCCGGCCTTCCCCGGCTGCAACGCGTCCGGCCGGAGCCGCGACGAGGCCGTGGCCAACGCCCGCAAGGCCTTCCGCGCGTACCGGGAGCTCCTGGAGGCGCGCGGCGTATCCGTCGAGCACTGGAAGGACATCGACCCCGCCACCCTGCCGGTGCAGGACGCTCCGGCGACCGGACTCCTTGCCGGCGACGACACGCCGCTGCTCGAGCACGAGGTCCGCGACTTCCTCCATCAGTTCGAGGCCTCGCGCGCGGCGCTCATCTCACTGGTGAAGGGCCTCAGCGCGGATCAGATCGAGAAGAAGCCGACCGAGACGATGTGGAGCGTGCGCGAAGCGCTCGAACACATCATGGAAGCGGACGTCGAGTTCCTCGCGAAGCTCGAGAAGTGGCCGGACAATCCCTTCGGCACGCTCCAGGCGACGCATCGCATCGCGTTCCAGCGCTTCAGCGTGATGGAGCCTCGCGACTGGGTCGATCACACCGTGATGGGCCGGCGCTGGACGACGCGCCGGGTGATGCGCCGGCTGCTCGAGCACGAGTACGAGCACTACGGCCACATCAAGGAGATCATGGCCGCCCTCGGCGGCGACCGACCGCCGGAATGACGTTCCGGGCGGCGCTCCTGGTGGTCGTGTTGATCCCGGGCGCCGTCCTCGCAGCCTGCGTGGGCACAACGGCGGGGCCGGGAGCCACGCCCTCGTCGGCGGCGAGCGCCGGTGGATCCGCCGCGACGCCGACCGCGACCCCGGTCAGCATCACCGAGAGCGCGTACGGCCGGTTGGTCGCGCGCACGTCGCCGGGGATGCGCTGCACCGTCGAGGTGCACGTCGGAGCGCCCAGGTATGGAGACGTTCCGCAGGCGACGATCGATGGCCTCGCCGACGCGTCGGGGACGCTGACCGTGACGTACGCCGCGCCGGCGCTGCCGAAGCAGACGGCGCGCCACGTCGTCGGGTGCGGCACCGGCACCGCGGACGCGGACTTCCCCATCGCCGGCTATCCCATCGCCCCGCAGCATTTCACCGCGCGGCTCGTGGTGGCCGGCGTGAACGACAGCATCGACGGCGTGTCCGCACGGCCGGATCCGTCGCTCGCCGCCGCCCGTGACCGCGATGTCGGCGCGCTCACCCGCACCCTCGCGGCCGAGTGGGCCACGGCGACGCGCGGGCTGAGCACCGTCGAGCTCGTCGCGGGCCCCGCGGACATCGTCATCACCGTCGTGAGCGCCCGCGCCAACTCCTATCTGAGCCGCTGGACGGGAGATGGATCGATGGCGATCTTCCTGTTCCCCGCGGACGACAGCGGCCCGCTCTCGGCGGACAATTTCGTCGCCGTCGCGCTCCATGAGCTCGGACACATCTGGTGCTGCTCCGGTCCGGACGCCGGACCCGACGGCCACTGGGCGCAGGCGGTCCCCGACCCGCTGCTCCAGGGCATCGACCGATTCGGATTGATGAACCATCCGGTGAGCTGCCTCGTCTTCGCCGTGGGCGTCGAAAGCTGCCCGAACCGGTTCAGCGAGCGCGACCTCCGCTCGATGGGATTTACCCAGGTCCCCGCCCCGCCCCGGAACGCGTGTGTCGACTCGAAGAACGCCCTCCTGGCCCAGCTGACGACGCTGAAAGAGCAGCTCGGGTCCGCGAAGGCGACCGTCGACGCGACCGACGCGTCGCTCGCCGCGATGAGCCAGCAGATCAAGGCGCTCGAGGCGCGATACCCGAACGGGATGCCGCCGGACGTGTACGCGTCGTACATGGCGATGATCGACCGGTACAACGCGACCGTCGCGACCGAGCGGAGCCAGGTGGCCTCGTACAACGCGCTCCTCGCCCAGAGCAACGGCGTCGTGGACCGGGTGAACGCGCTCCTCTGCTAGGCGCCCGCCGCCCACCCGCGCGCCCGAGCGGCATGCCGTTCGATCAGACCGCGCTGGTCGGCACGCACGTCGGGCAACCCGTCGGGCGCGAACCAGCCGAGCTCCGCGACCTCGGCGGTGAGCGCTTCGGTCCCGCCGCTGACCCGGAACGCGAACACGAGCTCGACCCGCGCCCAGCGGTACCCCGTGACGACCTCGAGGATCGGGCCCACCTCGATGGCGAGGCCGGTCTCCTCACGGATCTCACGGGCGAGCGCGTCCTCGACCCGCTCGCGGCGGCGCAGAAACCCGCCCAGGAAGCGCCACTGCGGGGCGCCGAAACGGTGCCGGGCCAGGAGCACGCGACCGCCCGCGTCCACACCGAGACCGGTCACGCCCACGAGGAACCGCTCGTGCGCGGCGGTCATGAACCGCCGCTGCCAGCGGACCGGGAGCCTGTTGAAGACCACCGCGAGCGCGCGCATGAGCATCGCCCGACTGTACCGCCGGCTAGGGGATCCCCACCGCGGTGATGCCATGGCCGGCGGGTACCGCGACTTTCTGCACGACGAGCCGGGTGTTCGCGTCGATGACGTTCACCATCCCGTCGACGTTCGTCGTCAGCAGGACGCGCTCGCCGAGCGGGTCGTAGGTCGTGTGGAACGGCTGGGCCCCGAGGCCTTTCGTCTCCGCCACGATCTTCCGGCTCTTGTAGTCGACCCAGAGCAGTGACGGGCCCTTGTGATCCGACAGCAGCATGATCGATGTGTCCGGGAGGACGTACATCCCGTCCTGGTTCTCCTTGGTCGTGTGGAACGGGTAGTGGTTCGCGCCGAGACGGATCTCCTCCTTGACCGTGAACGCGTCGGGGTCGTAGATCACCATGCGATCGGACGGCTTGTCGATGAAACCGGATGACGACGACCAGATCTCGCTCTGATCCGGCGTGTAGTACGCGTCGTGGACGTCCTGCACCTTGAACTTCGTCACCTTGTTCGTCACGAGGTCGTAGGCCCGCAGGTGGTCGGCCTCGTTCGTGTTCGTGGCCGTGAAGAGGAGGATGTTCGGGCGCTTCGTCCCGATCGTGAGGACGTGCTGGGGCACCCCGACGACCAGCGGGCTGAGCGGCTTCCACGTGCCGGTCTCGATCCGCGCGATGTAGCTCTCACGCTCGTGGGCGACGAACAGGGTCTTCGAGTCGGGCGAGAACGTGATCCCGTGGGGCGACTTCCCCACCTTGATGCGGACGAGCTCCTTCATCGCGACCGGATCGATGATCGAGGTGGACTCGCCGAGCCGGTTGTTCACGGCGACGAATCTGCCGTCCGGCGACACCGCCATCTGATGCGGCAGCCGGCCGACCTGGATCTTTCCCACGAGCGCGAACTGACCGCGTGGCGCCACGGCCTCGAGCACCCACACCTGGTCGGTCGTCTCGCTCGCGACGAAGACGCGGAGCTTGCTGTACGTGGGGGTCTTCGGAGTCGCCGAGGGCGTCGCGTCGGGGGTCGGCGACGGGCTCGCGGCGATGGCGGTGGGACTCGCGGCCGGCGTCGGGGTGGCCGGAAGCTCGGCCGCGTCGATGGCGCACGACGACACCACCAGCGCGAGCGCAGCAAGGCACCCGAAGCGCCGCAGGAACGCCATCCCTCACTCCACCACGCGCCCGCCGGGACGTCCCGGCGGTCCCCAGTATTGCCTAGACGCCGCGCCTCCGCCGCCGTTCGCTGACCCGGAGCCGGACCATCGCCCGCTCCAGCGACGCCCGGGCCCGGGCCTCGTCGAGCCCGGCGGTTCCGGCGTCGAGCGCCTGCTTCGCCCGCTCGCGGGCCGCCTGTGCCCGCGATTCGTCGATCTCGTCGGCCTGCTCCGCCGCGTCGGTGAGGATCACGACGCGATCGGGCCGGACGTCCATGAAGCCGCCGAACACCGCGAGCGACGTCTCGGCGCCGCCCTTCTTGATCCGGAGCTCGCCCGGGCCAAGCGTCGTCAGGAGCGGCGTGTGGTGCGGCAGGATCCCGACGTACCCCTCGCTCGCGGGCGCGATGACCATGTCCACGTCGTCCGTCAGGACGGCGCGCTCGGGCGTGACGATCTCGAGGCGGATGGGCACGGCTAACCCGCGGCCTTCGCCATCGTCTCGGCCTTCTCGCGAGCCTGCTCGATGGTCCCGACGTTGAAGAACGCCTGCTCCGGCAGGTCGTCGTGCTTGCCCTCGAGGACCTCCTTGAAGCTGCGAACGGTGTCGGCGACCTTCACGTACACGCCCTCGAGGCCGGTGAACTGCTTCGCGACGTTCAGCGGCTGCGCGAGGAACCGCTGGATCTTGCGGGCGCGGGCGACGAGGACCTTGTCGTCGTCGGACAGCTCGTCGATGCCGAGGATGGCGATGATGTCCTGGAGGTCCTTGTACCGCTGGAGCACGCGCTGGACCTCGCGGGCCACGTCGTAGTGGTCCTGCCCGACGACCAGCGGATCGAGCGCGCGGCTCGTCGAGGTCAGCGGATCGACGGCCGGGTAGAGGTTGAGCTCCGTGAGGTAGCGCTCGAGCCGGATCGACGCGTCGAGGTGGGCGAAGGTGGTTGCCGGCGCCGGGTCGGTGTAGTCGTCGGCCGGCACGAACACGGCCTGCAGCGACGTGATCGAGCCCTTCTTGGTCGAGGTGATGCGCTCCTGCAGCTCGCCCATCTCCGTGGCCAGGGTCGGCTGGTAGCCCACGGCGCTCGGCATGCGGCCGAGGAGCGCGGAGACCTCGCTGCCGGCCTGGGTGAACCGGAAGATGTTGTCGATGAAGATGAGCAGGTCGCGGCCCTCTTCGTCGCGGAAGTACTCGGCGATCGTGAGGCCGGTGAGGGCGACGCGCAGGCGGGCCCCCGGCGGCTCGTTCATCTGCCCGAAGACCATCGACATCTTGTCGATGACCCCGGACTCCCGCATCTCCCCGAGGAGCTGGGTGCCTTCGCGCGACCGCTCGCCGACGCCGCAGAACACCGAGTAGCCGCCGTGCTCGGCGGCGACGTTGCGGATGAGCTCCTGGATGACGACCGTCTTGCCGGTGCCGGCGCCGCCGAACACCGCGGACTTGCCGCCCTTGAGAAACGGGCAGATCAGGTCGATGACCTTCATGCCCGTCTCGAAGATCTCCGCGGTCGTGGCCTGGTCGGCGAATGACGGCGGCTGGCGGTGGATCGGGTCTCGACGCTCGCCCTTCACCGGGCCCTTGCCGTCGATCGGCTCTCCGACGACGTTGAACACGCGGCCGAGGGTCTCCTTGCCGACCGGCACGGTGATCGGGCCGCCGGTGT
>JAXDLF010000041.1:0-2832 GCA_034666765.1 Chloroflexota bacterium | reverse complement strand
ATCGGGCTTTCCGTCGACCCTGTCGAGAACCACGAGAAGTGGTCGCGGGACATCGAGGAGACGCAGGGGACGGCTCCCAACTACCCCCTGATCGGCGATTCGGACTTCAACGTCTCGAAGCTCTACGGCATGCTGCCCGCCGACGTCGAGGGCGATCCGACCTCCCGCACGCCGGCCGACAACCAGACGGTGCGCAACGTCTTCGTGATCGGGCCGGACAAGAAGGTCAAGCTCATCCTCGTCTACCCGATGACCACGGGCCGCAACTTCGACGAGGTGCTGCGCGTGGTCGACTCGCTCCAGCTCACCGCCAAGCACAAGGTCGCGACGCCGGTGAACTGGAAGCGCGGGGACGACGTGATCATCGCCGGCTCCGTCTCCGACGATGCCGCGAAGGAGATCTATCCCGACGGCTGGGAGTCGCCCAGGCCGTACATCCGGATCGTCCCCGATCCGAGCAGCTGACCCGTCAGGCCCGCCGCCCGGCCGCTCACGGCGGCCGGGCGAGTTGCGTGAAAACGCAGTAGCCGAGCGGGGTGAAATGCGGTACGCCGCCGCCGGCTGAAGTGCCGATGTGTGATATGTGGGCCCGATCGACCAATTCGCCGTGACCTTCGTCGGGGATCACCTCCGGCGCGATGCGCAGGCGGCGATCGTGCTCTCGACGGGCTCCAGGAACGCCGGCGCGGGTCGCGTCGAGGTCATCCGGGTCGGACGACGCAGCTTCGTGCTGCATTCGTCCCCGGCGTCGCATGTGATCGACGCTCTGCGCTGCGTCGCAGCCGGAGGCGAGTACGTGGACCCCGCCCTCGCGGCGCTTCTGTCGGAAGACGCGGACGCGTCGCGCCTCGCGCAACTGAGCCCGCGCGAGGACCAGATCCTCGGTCTCCTCTCGGAGGGCCTCACCGGGCAGGCGATCGCCCTGCGCCTGTTCCTCTCGCCCGAGACGGTGCGCACGCACGTCCGCAACGCGACGACGAAGCTCGGCGCCAAGACGCGCGTGCAGGCCGTGGCGCTCCTGGTGCGCAGTCGCGACCAGGGCTCCGCAGCGATTGCCGCGATCGGTTAGCGCTCCTCCGCCAGCAGTTCCATCAGCAGCCCGTCGCGCCACGTCCCGTCGTCGGCGCGCTCGTAGCGCCGCATGACGCCCACGCGTGCGAACCCGACCGCCTCGTAGCAGCGGATCGCCCGCTCGTTGGCGGCGGCGGGGTCGATCGTGAGGCGGTGGTGGCCGCGCGCCTCGAGCAGGTGGCGGACGAGCAGGCCGACCGCCTCGCGACCGAGGCCGCGGCCCTCCCATTCGGCACCGAGGAAGAGATCGATGCCGGCACTCCGGTACATCGGGTCCTTCACCTCCTCGTACTGGATCGCACCCGCCACGCTCCCGTCCACCTCGATCGCGAGCAGGTCGCCGTCGCCCGGCGCCTCGTAGTCGCCCGGCTGCGGCTCGCCCCACCATCGCCGCACGCCGGGCTCCGCGCGGATCGCGGCGAGCGCGGGCAGGTCGGCGGCCTCCACGCCGCGCAGCCGCACGCGGGGTCCCTGCAGCGTCGGCGTCCCGGGCATGCAGGCCACCGTAGCGCCGGGAAGGCGTTCGTCGAAGATGATTCCGGTCAGGCCTGGCCGTCGGTGAGGTCGAGCGCGGCACCGATGATCGTCTCGGTGTCGATGCCGAAGTGGGCGTAGAGGTCCTGGACGTCTCCCGACTGGCCGAAGTCGTGCACGCCCAGGTTCGCGATCGGGGTGCAGCGCACGCCGGAGAGGAACGCCAGCGTGTGCGGGTGGCCGTCCAGGACGGCGACGATCGGTGCGCGCCGCTGCGCGGGGAAGAGGACGTCGAGGATCGCGTAGTCGCCATCGCCGAGTCCCTGCCTCGCCTGCAGCGCCCGGAATACGAGGTCGGCCGAGGTGAGGCAGATGACTTCGATCGCAAGGCCGCCCGCCGAGAGCTCGGCGGCGGCGGCCAGTACGTCTGGGAGCACAGCGCCCATGCCGACCAGTGCGATGTCGGGGGGACGCTCCGCCTCGCGCAGCACGTAGCCGCCCGCGAGCACGTGCCGGCGGCGGCGCTCACGCGCCTCCGGATCGGCCGGGACGCGCGCCAGCGCCTGGTCCAGTGGTCGCGTGCTCAGGCGGAAGTAGGCCGAGCTGCCGCCCGGATGGCCGAGGCTCCCAAGCGCCGCCAGCAGCGTCCACTCCAGGTCCTGGCCGAATGCGGGCTCCCAGGCGACGCAGCGCGGCTGCTCGAGGCCGACCGACGGCGTGATGATCGACTGGTGCGCGCCTCCCTCGGGCGCGAGCGTGACGCCGGAGGGCGTTCCGACGAGGATCGACTGGCCGCCCGCGTAGATCCCGAACGACCAGGGCTCGAGCGCGCGATTGACGAACGGGTCGTAGAGCGCGCCGATCGGCAGCAGCGGGAGTCCCGCGCGCGACCAGGTGGCTCCGAGCTCGCCCAGCAGCCCGACCAGATTTCCCTCCGCGATGCCGAGCTCGATGTGCTGGCCGTGCGAGGACTCGCGCCAGCGCATCAGCGTCTGCGGATCGTCGGCGAACCAGTCGATCCGCTCGCCCATGTTCCAGACCCCGCTGTGATTGATCCAGCCGCCCAGGTTGGTCGACGAGGCGACGTCGGGCGAGACGGTGACGATGCGGCGAGCGACATCGGCGTCGGCGCGCGCCAGATCGACGAAGAAGCGCCCGAAGGCCTGCTGCGTCGAGGCAGTGCTCGTGTGCACCCGTCCGACCTCGCGGGGAACCGCGCGCGGCTCTGCGACGGGCAGCGGAGGCCGCTCCAGCCGCTCCGCGGCCCGCCGGCAGAGCTGTGCCTCC
>JAXDLF010000040.1:0-9066 GCA_034666765.1 Chloroflexota bacterium | reverse complement strand
ACGTAGGCCTTCGCGTTCTCCCAGTCGAGCTTCTCGACCTGGAATTGCTTGGATTCGTGCAGGTAGATGGCCTGCTCGTGCACGAGCACCGGTGCGGCGAAGCGATCGACCTCGCCGATCACGTGCGTGCGGCCGTTGGTCGTGTCGATGATCACCACGTTGTCGTTGCTCGCGGTGCGCAGCGACATCGCCTCGGCCGGGAACGCCTGATCGGACCAGTGGTAGCGCCCCTCGGATTCGTGGAGGATCCCGTGCTCGTCGAGGTAGCCGAGGACCCCGAGGGTGTCCTCGGTCCCGAATCGCTCGGCGCGGTCGAACGGCAGCTCGAACGCGGCGCACTTGAGGTGCTCGACCAGGACGTGCAGGTTGTCGGGGTTCACCAGGCCGGCCTCGGGCGATCGGCCGAGGACGAACTCGGGGTGCTGGACGATGTACTGGTCCGTCGGCGAGCTCGTCGCGACGACGAACGCGACGGACAGATCCTCGCGGCGCCCGGCACGGCCGATCTGCTGCCAGGTCGACGCGACCGTGCCGGGGTAGCCCACGAGCACCGCCGCCTGGAGGGCGCCGATGTCGATGCCGAGCTCGAGCGCGTTCGTCGACACGACGCCGCGCACCGAGCCGTCGCGCAGCCCGCGCTCGATGGCGCGGCGCTCCGACGGAAGATAGCCACCGCGATAGCCCCGGATGAGGTCCGGCGGCCACTGCGGCTGGGGGAATCGCGCGCGCAGGTAGGTGAGCAGCAGCTCGGTCTGCACGCGCGATCGGGTGAACGCGATGGTCTGGATGCCCGACGCCAGCAGCGTCGCCGCGATGTCGCGCCCCACGAGGAGCGCGCTCCGGCGGATGCCGAGGCCCGCGTTGACGACCGGCGGCTGGATGAACGCGACGACCTTCTCACCGTGCGGCGCGCCCGACTCGTCGATGACCACGACGTCGTCCTCGACGTGTCGGCGCGCGAGCTCCTCGGGGTTGGCGATCGTCGCCGACGTCAGGATGAACGTCGGGTGCGAGCCATAGAACGCGCAGATCCGGCGCAGCCGGCGGAGCACGTTCGCGACGTTGCTGCCGAAGACGCCCCGGTACGTGTGGAGCTCGTCGAGCACCACGTACTGCAGGTTCTCGAACAGCTTCACCCACTTCGTGTGGTGGGGGAGGATCCCGGTGTGGAGCATGTCGGGGTTCGTGATGACGACGTGTCCCGCCGAGCGGATGGCGGCGCGGGCCTGCGGCGGCGTGTCGCCGTCGTAGGTGAAGGTCTTGAGCTCGATGTCCATGTCGGTCGAGAGCCGCTCGAGCTCGGCGAGCTGGTCCTGGGCCAGGGCCTTCGTCGGGAACAGGTAGAGGGCCCGTGCCGACGGATCCTTCGCGATCGCGTCCAGGACCGGCAGGTCGTAGCAGAGCGTCTTGCCCGAGGCCGTCGGCGTGACGATGACGGCGTGCTTCTTCCGGTGGGCGACCTCGAGGGCGGCGGCCTGATGCGAGTAGAGGGCCTCGATGCCGCGCCCGCGCAGGCTGCGGGCGATCCGTTGGTCGAGCCACTCGGGGAACGGCGCGTAGCGCGGCGCCTTCGGCGGGATCCGCTCCCAATGCGTGACCTGGCTCAGGAACTCCGGGTCACGCTCGAAGACGTCGAGGATCTGCTCGAGATTGGTCCGCGCGGGGAACCGAACGGACGTTCTCACCACGGCGGACGATATGGAACGTCCGTTCGGTCGTCAAGGCCCAGGCTCGCATCCAATTACGGATGCGAGCCGGTCCGTGAGCTAGCGCGCGGTGCGGGCCCTGCGGCGCGACAGGATGTACCACGCCGCCGCGATGATGATGACGCCGACGACCGCGGCGAGCATCGCCTCGAACGTGCCGTTGCCGTTGTCCGGCGACAGCCCGGTCAGCTCCTCGAACCACTCCATCGCGTTCCTCCCAAAAAGCCCCGTCCGGGCCGTTTCGCTATGGTCGGGCCGCAGCCTAGCTGGGGAGGGCGAACGATGCCGCCACGCTCATCCGCGCAGACCGGAGTCTCGCTCGATGGATTGGAGTGGCGCCAGCTCGGGCCGTTCCGCGGCGGTCGGGTCGAAGCCGTGGCCGGCGATCCGCGCGAGCGCAACACCTTCTACTTCGGGTCCTGCGGTGGCGGCGTGTGGAAGACGACCGACGGGGGTCTCTTCTGGCGCAACGTGAGCGACGGGTTCTTCCAGCGCGCGTCGGTCGGCGCGCTGGCGGTGGCCGAGTCCGATCCGAACGTCGTGTACGTCGGGATGGGTGAGGCCTGCATCCGGGGCAACGTGTCCCACGGCGACGGCGTCTATCGCACGACCGACGGCGGCAAGACCTGGTCGCACCTCGGGCTCGCCAACACCCGCAACATCGGCAAGGTCCGCGTGCACCCGCGGGATCCCGACACCGCGTACGTCGCGGCGCTCGGTCACGCCCACGGCCCGAACCCCGAGCGCGGCATCTTCCGCACGCGCGACGGCGGCAAGACCTGGAAGAAGGTGCTCTCGCGTGGCCCGAACGCGGGCGGGATCGACATCAGCATCGACCCGAACAACCCCCGGATCATCTACGCGAGCCTCTGGGAGGCCGTCCGCCGCCCGCATCAGATGATCAGCGGCGGCGAGGGCAGCGGCCTCTTCAAGTCCACGGACGGCGGCGACACGTGGATCGAGATCTCTCGCAACCGCGGGCTGCCGAAGGGGGTGCTCGGCAAGATCGGTGTCGCGGTATCGCCGGCGCGGCCCGACCGCGTGTTCGCGCTCGTCGAGGCCACCGACGGTGGCGTGTTCCGCTCCGAGGATGGCGGCGAGAGCTGGTCCAAGGGCTCCGAGGACCGCGAGCTCCGCCAGCGCGCCTGGTACTACACGCACATCTACGCCGATCCCCAGGACGCGGAGACGGTGTGGGTCTTGAACGTGGACGCGTACCGCTCGAGCGACGCGGGAAAGAACTTCACCCGGCAGACGATCCCGCACGGCGACAACCACGACATGTGGATCGACCCGAAGGACCCGCAGCGGATCATCGAGGGCAACGACGGCGGCGCGACGGTCTCGTTCAACGGCGGCGCATCGTGGTCGTCGCTCTACAACCAGCCGACGGCCGAGTACTACCACATCACCGCGGATACCCAGACGCCGTACCGCCTCTACGCGGCGCAGCAGGACAACTCATCCATCTCGTCGCCGACGCGCTCGGCGCTCTCGGGGATCCTGTGGCAGGAGTGCTACGAGGTCGGTGGCGGCGAGGCCGGGCACATCGCCGTGCGACCGGACGATCCGAACATCGTGTTCGCCGCGGACCATGCCGGACTCCTGACCCGGTTCGACCGTCGCAGCGGGCAGGTGCGCACGATCAACGTGTGGCCCGAAGCGTCATCGGGTGTCGCGGCGAAGGACCTCAAGTACCGCTTCAACTGGACCGCGCCGGTCGCGCTGTCGCCGCACGACCCGAACGTGCTGTACACCGCGTCGCAGTACGTGCATCGGTCGGAAGACGAGGGCACGACCTGGGATCGCGTGAGTCCGGACCTGACGCGCAACGACCGCCGCACCACCGGCGACTCGGGCGGACCGATCACGCTCGACCAGACCGGCGCCGAGTATCACGCGACGATCTTCGCGTTCGCCGAATCGCCCGTCGAGCCGGGCGTGCTCTGGGCCGGCAGCGACGACGGCCTGATCCACGTGTCGCGCGACAACGGCAAGAGGTGGACGAACGTCACGCCGCGCGCGATCGGGGCGCAGACGCTCATCAGCCTGATCGAGCCCGGGCAGCGGAGCGCGGGCACCGCGTACGTCGCCGCGAACCGCTACAAGCACGACGACTTCCGGCCCTACGTCTACAAGACCGAGAACTTCGGCAAGACCTGGTCGAAGATCACCGCGGGCATTCCGGCCGACACGTTCGTCCGCGCGGTGCGCGAGGATCCCGAGGTCCCGGGCCTCCTGTACGCGGGCACCGAGGTCGGCCTCTACGTCTCGCTGGACGGCGGCGCGCGGTGGCAGCGGTGGCGTGGCCGGAGCCTGCCGGCCGTGCCGATCCACGACCTCATCGTGAAGGACGGCGACCTCGCCCTCGCGACGCACGGCCGGTCGTTCTGGGTGTTCGACGACCTCTCGCCGGTGCGAGAGCTCGCGCGCGCGCGCGCCACCGGCGCGAGCCGGCTGTTCACCCCGCGGCCGACCGTCCGGTACAAGACGTACGGCGGGTTCTCGTCGAAGAGCGAGCTCGCGCCGATGAAGAACTACCGCCACCCCGGCGGCAGCATCTTCACGTCGATCGTCGAGGAGCGGCCGAACGGCGAGAAGGTCGAGACCAACCTGGACGCGGGCAAGAACCCGCCCGACGGCGTCATCGTCACGTTCTTTCTCCGTGCGGCGCCGAAGGACATCACGCTCACCTTCCTGGACGGCCGCGGCCGGACGATCCGGTCGTACACGAAGCGGCCGGCGGACGCCGACCCCAAGGACAAGGAGCCCCGCGTCCCGGCCGAGCCGGGCATGAACCGCTTCGTCTGGGACATGCGGTATCCCGACGCGGCGAAGATCGACGACGAGCCGCTGGTGATGGACCAGCTCGAAGGTGCGCTGAAGGGCCCGATCGCCGCGCCGGGCACGTACACCGTGCGCCTGAACGCCGGCGGGGAGCGGAGCGACGCATCGTTCGAGATCCGCAAGGATCCGCGCATCCCGGCGACGCAGGCCGATCTCGACGCGCAGTTCGCGCTGCGCGTCAAGCTGCGCGACCTGCTGGACCGTGACCACACCGCGGTGAACCGGCTGCGTGCGGCGCGCACGGATCCGCGGACGAGCGCCGCGACGAAGCGGACCCTCGACGCCATCGAGAGCCAGCTCATGCAGCCCAAGGCGAAGAGCCGCCAGGACACCCTGAACTTCGGCGTCCGGCTGAACCACAAGATCGCGGCGCTCATCGGCGCGATCGGATCCGCCGACACCGCGCCGACGCGGCAGTCCGTCGAGCTGGCGAAGCAGCTGGACGACCAGGTCACGAGGCTCGAGAAGCGGCTCGACGCGGCGATCGGCCGCAAGGGGAAGCGCAAGGCGGCCTAGTCAACCCGGCCGAGGTACCGAAGTACCCCGCGCCCGCTTGCCCGCTGCCGCCGTTAGGCACGGCGACACGGTGGGAGGTGGGAATATGCGCGGTCTTCGAGTGGCGGCGTCCGCGATCCTCGCGGTGGGCCTGTTGGCGTCCGGGGCGACATCGGTCAGCGCGAATGACACGCCGGTCGAGGAGTCGATCCCGCCGGGTCCGGGTCTCGTCGAGCTGAAGCAGGCCATCTCCGACTTCCGCTCCGCGCTGGTCGAGCTTCGCGACGCCTGCCGCGCCGAGCGCGAGGCGCCGGCCGCCGACGTCACGACCGCGCGCAAGCGCCTCCCGAAGGCCGATTCCGAATGCGTGAAGAACCTCAAGGCCCTCAAGGCCGAGTTCCAGGACATCCGTCAGAAGGCCCTCGACCTCGAAGCGACGTACCGCGCCGACGTGAAGCAGAAGCGCGTCGACGCCGAGCAGGCCGCGAAGCAGAAGGAAGCGGCCGCGAAGCAGAAGCTCGCGGCGGAGCAGAGGAATCAGGAAGAGCTGGCGCGGAAGGCCGCCCAGACGCCGAAGCCCACGCCCTCGGCCTCCGACCAGCTCGCGAAGAAGCAGGCCAAGCTCACCGAGCAGCTCAAGCAGGTCGACGCGACGCTCGCGTACAAGCAGGGACTGCTGAAGCAGTCGACGGACGCGGCGGCCGAGTACCGCGCGAAGGCCGCGACGCTGACCGGCGCCGACCGTGACAAGTTCCTGGCCAAGGCCGCGCAGGCCGACAAGGACGCCGCGCAGTGGGCCGCCTACGTCAAGGAGTACACCGCGCAGCACGACCAGCTGGTCGCGGATCTCGCGAAGCTCGGCACGACGGTCGTGCCGGTGTCGGCGCCCAAGCCCAGCGATGTCGCGACCAAGCGCGCGAAGCTCGAGCAGTCGCTCAGGGATCTGAACGACAAGGTCACCTACAAGTGGTCCGAGTCCGACCGCTACGCGGCGATGGCCACCGACTTCCGCTCGCAGGCCGCGGCGGCGACGTCGCAGGCGATGAAGGACCTCTTCAACGCCAAGGCCGCCGACGCCGACACGCAGGCCGATGACTGGGCCAACCTCGCTCGCCAGTACGAGGACCAGCGCGACGCGGTCCAAGCCCAGCTCGACGCGCTCACGGCGTGATGTCCTGAAGTCGCGACGACGCGCTCTCGCGATCCTGATCGGCATCGCGCTGCTGCTGCCACAGGCCCGGCCCGTGGCAGCGACGGCGATGCCCGGCGCGCCGAACTGCCCGATCTATCCGGCGGACGACGTGTGGCACTCGCAGGTGCAGGGGCTCCCCGTGCTGGCCCAGAGCGACACCTGGATCGCGAACATGGGCGGCGCGTCGCGGCTGCTGCACCCGGACTTCGGCGCGTACCCCTACGGCTACCAGCTCCAGGTCGTGGACAGCTCGACCCCGACGACGCGCGTCGCGTTCGACTACGCCGACGAGAGCGACGACGTGGCCTATCCGTTCACCGCGTCGACGCCGATCGAGCCCGCGAGCGACGCGCACGCCTTCATGCTCAACAAGGACACCTGCCTGCTGTACGAGATGTTCGGCGCGTCGTGGAACGGCGGCCACCCGACCGCCGGGTCCGGCGCGGTCTTCGATCTCAAGACGCACGACCTGCGCCCATCCGGCTGGACGAGCGCGGACGCCGCGGGCCTGCCGATCTGGCCCGGCGTGCTGCGCTACGACGAGATCGCGCGCGGTCTCGTGGACCACGCGATCCGCTTCACCGCGCAGCGCACTGACAAGCGGTTCGTCTGGCCCGCCCGGCACCAGGCCGGCGCGGCGAACGACGCGTCGCTGCCGCCGATGGGCGCGCGATTCCGCCTCAAGGCCGGCTTCAGCTTCGCGGGGTTCTCGGCCCAGACCCAGGTGGTGCTCACCGCGATGCAGCGCTACGGCCTGATCCTCGCCGACAACGGGTCGAACTGGTTCTTCCAGGGAGAGACCTCGAGCAGCTGGCCCGATCAGCTGATCGGCGAGCTCAAGCGCATCCCGGCCGGCGCGTTCGAGGCGGTCGACGGGTCGGCGCTGATGCTCGATCCCGGCTCGGGCCGGGTGGCGCCCGCCGCGGCCGGCCGGGCCCTCGTGCCCGGATGGCACTCGGCCTGGCAGAGCCAGTCCCCGTACCTCGTCATGGCCCCCGGGCAGGTCGCCGATTTCTGGATCCGCTTCACCAACACCGGCACCCAGCCCTGGGTTCGGGGCGTGTGGGGGAAGCAGGCGAACCTCGGGCTCAACGGCGACGATCGCTCGCCCTACGCCCTCGGGATGGCGGCGAGCTGGCTGTGGGAGGACCGCATCGCGACGACCACCGCGCCGGCGGTGCAGCCCGGTGAGGTCGGAGAGTTCCGATTCAGCGTGCGCGCGCCGTTGACGCGCGGGATCTACCGGCTCAACCTGCGACCGGTGATCGATGGCACGACGTGGATGGACGACCAGGGAGTGTTCTGGATCATCGACGTGCGGTAGCTACCGACCTGCTCCCGCGTTCGTGAACACGGTCCAGTAGACGAAGTACAGCAGCGCGGCGATCACCACGAGTCGGATGATCATCTCGGGCCGGCCCATCCTCCTCATGCGCGTGCCGCCGCGAATCGCGACGCCGACAGGAACCCGATCGGATGCCGCGTGGCGCCGTCGAGCGCGAGGTCGGCGAGCACTTCTCCCATGACGCTCGCGAACTTGAAGCCGTGGCCCGAGCACGCCGACGCGTACGCCACCGGGCCGTCGACGTCGACGATGAAGTGCTCGTCCGGCGTGACCGTGTACATGCAGATCTTCGTCATCCGCACCGGTCCGTCCGCGACCGGCAGGCGCTGCGTGATGAACGCGCGGACCGGGGCCTCGTCGGCCGGGTGGGCCTCCCGGTCCACGGTGTCCGGATCGGTCGGGGTGCCCGCGCCGTGCGTCGCGATCTTCAGGCCCTGGTCCGGCAGGTAGGGGAAGCCGTAGCAGCCGTGGCCGAGCCCCGAGTCGACGATGTACACCGGCAGCTGCTCGAGCGCCGCGCGTTCCGCGACCGGCTCGAACCAGAACAGCGGCACGCGCTTCACCTGGAGCAGCGGCGCGATGGCCGGGAGCAGCCGCGCGTTCCACGCGCCCGCGGCGATCACGAGCTTCGCCGCGCGATACGTCCCGCGATCCGTCGAGACCTTCACGCCGTCGCCGTCGCGGGCCCACCCGAGCACGCGCTCCTCGAAGTGCAGGTCGGCACCGCCGCGCTCGGCCATCGTCAGGTGCGCGGCGATCGCCCGGTCCGGCAGCAGGTAGCCCGCGGTCGACTCGGCCAGGCCCCACCAGTCCGGCTCGAACCGGAACAGCGGCAGCCGCGCGCGGAGCGCATGCGGATCGAGGAGCTCGTGATCGAGTCCGTGCTCGCGCGCGCTGCGCAACGACCCCGCGACGAGCTCGCCGTCGCGCGGCCCGACGTACACGCCGCCGGTCTGGCGGAGCAGCTCTTCGCCGGTCGATCGTTCGAGCTCGCGCCACAGCTCCCAGGCGCGCTTGAGGAGCGGGACGTAGTCGGGATGCTCGTAGTACGCGAGCCGGATGACGCGGGTGAGCCCGCCCGACGAGCCGTTCGTGTGACCGCGCGCGAACGCCTCGAGCCCGAGCACCCGGGCCCCGCGTGCCGCGAGCTGTGCCGCGGCCGCGCTGCCGTCGGCACCCAGGCCGACGACGATCGCGTCGGTCGCGGTCCTAGGTCCGGCTGAACTCATCGAAGAAGCGGCCGAGGGTCATCGCGGCCTTCGGCATGAGGTCCAGCCGCACGTTCTCGTCGGGCGCGTGGACCCGGGAGTCGGGATGGCTGTACCCGATCGCGACCATCGGCAGCCGGTGCGGGTTGCAGACCTGGTACTGCGGCGCCGTGCCGGGGCTCGAGAAGAGCCGGAGCGGCTTCGATCCGTACACGGCCATCGAGGCCCGCTCGGCCGCGTCGACGATCGGCGCGTCCACCGGTCCCCAGTAGG
>JAXDLF010000039.1:0-15715 GCA_034666765.1 Chloroflexota bacterium | reverse complement strand
AGTTCAGCGTCGAGCCGACCTGCCACAGAGCGACGAAGGCCAGCAGCGACAGCAGCTTGGCATTCGGTCGCAGCGCGGTCGCCAGCCGCTCGCTCAGCCGAGCCGGGGGCTGACTGAGCGCGCGACTGGCGTTCATAGCGATTCCCAATCGTACCTAGGCGAAATCCTTGGTGAAGAGCTGGTCGGGGATCGATTTCAGCTGCCCGAGGTCGACGGCGATTTGCAGGTACTTCTTGATCGAGCCGATGACGGCGTCGTCCCACTTGGTGCTGAAGAACCCAGGGGCGAACTGGAGATTCTTGAGGAGCAGCTGGTAGTCGGCGTCGTCGGTGATCTTGAAGTCGGTCTTGTAGCCCTGGTACACGGCCGCCGCGTTGGCGTTGATGTACGTCACCGCTTCCTTGTACGCGGCGAAGTAGTTCTTGACCGCGACCGGGTGCGCCTTCGCGAACGAGTCGTCGACGCAGTAGGCGCTGAACCACAGCGGTTGCCCGAACTTCTTCTGCCACTCCTGCTGCACGTCCCAGATGACTCGCCCCTTGCCGCCGAACAGCAGGCTGGACGCGAACGGCTCGAACAGCAGCGTCGCAGCCACGTCGCCCTGGGTCCACAGCTGTACCGCGACCGGTGGGGCGACGATACGAACATCGACGTCCTTGAGCAGGTCGATCCCGTGGTCCGACTTCAGCCAGGACTGCAGGATCAGGAACTCGCTTTGGTTACCCACGACGGCCAGCTTCTGACCCTTGAGATCGGCGATCGTCTTCAACGGTGAAGCCGTCTTCACGACGATCTTGTTGAGCGCGAGGAACGTCGAGAACGCCGCGAGCCCATAGCCGTTCTGCAGCTTCTTCGCGGCGGCCTGGGCGGTGTCCATCCCGGGCTGGAACGTGATCTGCTTGTTCAGCCAGGCATCGTTCAACACATTCGGGTCACCGAATTGCTTGAACTCGACATTCAGTCCGTACTTCTGCACCAGACCCAGCTGCTTGATCACGTTGATCGGAATGTCGATACCGCCGACGAGGTAACCGACGCTGAAGGCCGCGTTGTCGGTCGTTCCCGCAGGGCCGGCCGAGAGCTGCGCCGTCGGTGTCGAGCCCGCGGGTGAGCTACACGCCGCGAGAAGCCCCAGCGCCCCGACACCGGCGAGACCGAGAAACTCGCGCCGCGTTGGCTTGGCTAGCGCCGTACGATCCCGATCACTCAACTGCTGTTCCTGCTTTCAAGCGGCTTCGGCTATCCCCACCCCCCACGCGAGCGAGTTAGCCAGCCTTTGGTATGACTGATAGACCAATGGTCCAATCATGTCAACACTTTTTTGCGCGACCGCGTCGTTGCCCCAGCCGCACGCATCCGCTCGCGAGAGGCATGACCTTACTGATCGCGCGCGCTGCTATGGATCGTGCGGCTTATCACGCTTCGCGCAAATGACGTCGAGCGACGCTAGCCGTCGAGCGCGAGAAGTGAACTGCCGCTCACCAAGACGCTCTATCGCGTGGCGGTACGTCCACCAACGCGGAGTGCCGTTAGTTCGCGGTGGCGAGGTCGAGCGCCGCGGCGAGCGTGAGCTTCGCGGCCTTCAGCCAGAGGCGCCGGTTCGACACGTTGGCCGGTGTGTCGTTCACGGTGTGAAAGGTGTTGTTGCCCGGGAAAGTCGCGTCGTTCTCGCCGTAACGCTGCACGAGCGCGACCGCGGGAATGCCCGCCAGGCCGAAGGGCGCGGCATCGAGGATCGTGTTCCCGTCCCCGGCGAACTGCGCGTTGAGCGGCGCGACGCCGAGGGCATACCGCTCGTTCGCCGCGATCACCTTGTCCCGCAAGCCGGCTGAGCCGTTCGTGTACCAGATGAGATCGAGGCGGTCCGTGATCGGATTGAACCCGACCATGTCGATGTTGATGACGGCGCTGTACGGGTAGGGCTTCGGCAGCGACGCCACGTAGGCCCCGCTGCCCTTGAAGAAGAGCTCCTCGCCGTCGAAGAACGCGAGCACGACGCGCCGCGTCAGGCTCGCGCGGTTCTGCGAGAGGATGCGCGCGTACTCCAGCAGCGCGGCGGTCCCGGTGCCGTTGTCATCCGCGCCGGGCGCGGCCGTGATGCCGGGATTCCAGCCGGGCGAGCGGTTCGAGATCGAGTCGTAGTGCGCGCAGATCATGACCCAGCCCGCCGTCGGCGGCGCGTTCAGCGGGTCGATGGTGACGAGCAGGCTTTCGAGGGCGATGCCCTGGTGGACGTTGCGGTACGAGTCGACCTGCACGCCCATCGCGCCGAGCTGCTCCTTGAGATACGCGAGGGCTTTCGCATGGCCGGGGTGATGCACGTCCCGCGAGACGACCGAGGTCAACGCGAGGAGGTGGTCGTCGAGCTTGTTCATGTCGATCTGCTGGATCAGCTGACCGACCGGGACGGGCGAACGCGTCGGGGCAGGCGTAGGCGTCGGGCTGGCCCCCGTGACCGGCGAGACGGTGCTACCGGGGGCCGGCGTGCCGTCCGCGGGCCGGGGAGTGGCGGGGCCAACCCCGGCCTGCGGGGCCCCGCAGGCCCCGGCACAGACGGCGAGGACAAGCGCGGCCGCCAGCGCCCGACGCATCACGCCGTATTCAACGCGACGCCGTGACGGTCGGTGCGCTAGTTCAGCGCACCGACGGGCTCGCCCCGCCGCTTCCGGTCTTTGGCCTTCCGGTCGGCGTACTCCTCGGTCCAGAACTGGACCGAGCCGTTCTCCGCGTCGACGAAGACGGTGTCGCCCTCCTTGTACTCGCCGGAGAGCACCTTCTGCGCGAGCGGGTCGAGGATGAGCTTCTGGATCGTGCGCCGGATCGGCCGCGCCCCGTACACCGGGTCGTAGCCCTCCTTCGCGATGAGCGCCTTGGCCGCGGGCGTGAGCTCGAGCGTGATCTTGCGCTCGGCCAACCGCTTGGCGAGGGCCTTCGTCTCCAGCTCCACGATGGCCTCGAGCTGCTGCTCGAGGAGCCCGTGGAAGATGACGACCTCGTCGATCCGGTTGAGGAACTCGGGACGGAACTGGCCGCGCAGCGCATCCATCACGTGCTTGCGCATGAGCTCTTCGTTCTTGCCGGCGAGCTCGCTGATGAAGGTCGAGCCGACGTTGCTGGTCATGATGATGACGACGTTCTTGAAGTCGACCGTGCGGCCCTGGCCGTCGGTCAGCCGCCCGTCATCGAGGATCTGCAGCAGGACGTTGAACACGTCCGGATGGGCCTTCTCGATCTCATCGAGCAGCAGCACGGTGTACGGCCGGCGGCGGACGGCCTCGGTGAGCTGGCCGCCCTCGTCGTAGCCGACGTAGCCGGGAGGCGCGCCCACGAGCCGCGAGACGGTGTGCTTCTCCATGTACTCGCTCATGTCGAGGCGGACCATCGCCTTGTCGTCGTCGAACAGGAACTCGGCGAGAGCCTTCGCCAGCAGCGTCTTGCCCACGCCGGTCGGGCCCAGGAACAGGAACGAGCCGAGCGGCCGGTTGGGGTCCTGCATGCCGGCGCGCGCGCGGCGCACCGCGTTCGCGACGGCGGTCACGGCCTCCTCCTGCCCGACGATCCGCTCGTGCAGCCGCTCCTCCATCTTCAGAAGCTTGCCGACCTCGCCCTCGAGGAGCTTGGTGACCGGGATGCCGGTCCACTTCCCGACGACCTCGGCGATGTCCTCGGGTGTCACCTCCTCGGTGACCATCTTGTGCCGCTGCTGGAGCTCTGCGAGCTTCGCCTCCGCCTGCGCCACCTCCGTCTCGAGCCGCACCTGCGTGCCGTACTTGAGCTCGGCGGCCTTCGCGAAGTCCGCGGCGCGCTCCGCCTTCTCGATCTCGGCGCGCAGCGCCTCGAGGCGTGACTTTTTCTCGCGGATCTCCGCGAGCGCGGCCTTCTGCTTGTCCCAGTCGGCCCGCATGCCCTTGCTCGACTCCTTGAGGTCGGCGAGCTCCTTCTCGAGCTTGACGAGACGCTCCTTGCTCGCGGCGTCGCTCTCCTTCTTGAGGGCCTCGCGCTCGATCTCGAGCCGGCGGATCGTCCGCTCGACCTCGTCGAGCTCGACGGGCATCGAATCGATCTCCATCCGGAGCTTCGAGGCGGCCTCGTCAACGAGGTCGATGGCCTTGTCCGGCAGGAAGCGGTCGTTGATGTATCGGGACGACAGGACCGCCGCCGCGACGAGCGCGCTGTCGAGGATCCGCACGCCGTGGTGCACCTCGTAGCGCTCGCGGAGGCCGCGGAGGATCGAGATCGTGTCCTCGACCGTCGGCTCGCCAACGAACACGGGCTGGAACCGGCGCTCGAGCGCCGCGTCCTTCTCGATGTGCTTGCGATACTCGTCGAGCGTCGTCGCGCCGATCGTGTGCAGCTCGCCGCGGGCGAGCATCGGCTTCAGCATGTTCGCCGCGTCCACCGCGCCCTCGGCTGCCCCCGCGCCGACGATCGTGTGCAGCTCGTCGATGAACAGGATGATCTGGCCCTCGCTCGCGGCGATCTCCTTGAGGACCGCCTTGAGACGCTCCTCGAACTCGCCGCGGTACTTGGCACCCGCGAGGAGCGACGCGATGTCGAGCGCGAAGACGCGCTTCTCCTTCAACCCCTCGGGCACGTCGCCGCGGACGATCCGCTGCGCCAGGCCCTCCACGATCGCCGTCTTGCCGACACCCGGCTCGCCGATGAGCACCGGGTTGTTCTTCGTGCGGCGTGAGAGCACCTGGATGACGCGGCGGATCTCCTCGTCGCGGCCGATGACCGGATCGATCTTGTTCTTCCGGGCAAGGTCGGTGAGGTCGCGGCCGTACTTCTCGAGGGCCTGGTACTTGTTCTCGGGATTCTGGTCGGTGACGCGCTGGTTGCCGCGGATGTCGCGCAGCGCGTTGAGCACCCGCTCGTGCGTCGCGCCGATGCGCTGCAACGCCTGACCGGTGTAGCCCTGGTCCTGGGTCATCGCGAGGAGCAGGTGCTCCGTCGACACGTACTCGTCGCTGAGCGCGTCGGCCTCCTTCTGGGCCTGCTGCAGCACGCGGCCGAGCCGCGACGTCGCGGACAGCTGCACGTTGCCCGAGACCTTCGGCTGGCGCGCGAGCTCCTGCTGGATCGCCGCGAGCAGCTGCTGCGGCGACCCGCCGAGCGCCTCGATGACGCTCGGCACGATGCCGCCCTGCTGGGCGAGCAGCGCCGCGAGGAGGTCCTCGACGTCGAGCTGAGACCGGCCGGCCTCCTGGGCCGCCTGCTGGGCCGCCATGAGGGCTTCCTGGGTCTTCTCGGTCATCTTCTTCGGATCGATCACTCGCTCCCCCTTTGCGCGGCTGCCCTTCTAGAGCAGATGCGCTCGCACGTGTTCGCCCTTGCGGTGCTCGGCCATCTCGCGCACGCACTCGCGTTCCTCGTCGGTGAGCTTGGTCGGCAGCACGACCTTCACCGTCACGTACAGGTCGCCGTGGCCACCGCCCGGCCGCGGCATGCCCTGGCCCGCGAGCCGGATGGTCCGGCCGTTCTGCGTCTCCGGCGGGATCCGCAGGCTCACCCGCCCCTTCAAGGTCGGGACGGTCACCTCGGCGCCGAGCAGCGCTTCGTGGAGCGCGACCGGCAGGTCCATCCGCAGGTCGTCGCCGTCACGCACGAACCGCGGATCGGGCTTCACCTTCACCTGGAGGAAGAGATCGCCGGCCGGCGCGCCGTTGCTGCCGGCGTGCGCCTGACCCGCGAGCCGGATGCGCTGGCCGTCCCGGACGCCCGCGGGGATCTTCACCGTGAGGCGGCGGGTCTTGCCGTCCGAGCCCTGGAGCTCGAGGACCCGCTCGGCGCCGCGGTAGGCCTCGGCGAGCGTCACCTCGACCGGGTACTCCATCTCCAGGTCGGCGGCGCGAGCCCGCGACGCGGCCCGGCGCCGTCCCGCGGTGGGGGCCTCGTCGCCGAAGCCGCCCATTCCGCCGACGCCACCCGACCCGAAGATCGTCTGGAAGAAGTCCGAGAAGCCGCTGTCGCCCTCGAACGGGTTGGCGCCCGGGGTGCCGGTGTAGACCCACTGGAAGCCGCTGCCGTCGCCGCCGCGCCGGGTCTGCTGGCCGCCGGTCTGCGCGTAGCGCTCCCAGTCGGGACCGAGCTGGTCGTAGCGCTTCCGCTTCTCCGGGTCCGAGAGGACCTCGTTCGCCTCGTTGACCTCTTTGAACTTCTTGGACGCGTCGGCTGACGTGTTCACGTCGGGGTGGAATTGGCGTGCCAGCTTGCGGTACGCCTTCTTGATGTCAGCGGCGGTCGCGTCCTTCTTGACCCCGAGGGTCTTGTAGTAGTCCTTGTACTCGACGGGCATCGTCGCCCCCCATTAGTTCGGTGGCGGGACCATCGCCGGACGCGCGGCCTCGATCTGGGCGGGCGTCACGCTCGGCCCAGGGAGGAGCGCGATCTTCAACACCTCATCGATCGTGGAGACCGGCCGCACGGTGACGGTCTCCAAGATCTCCTTCGGCACGTCGACCAGGTCCTTCTTGTTCTTCTCGGGGAGGATGAAGGTCTTGATCCCGGCGCGGTGCGCCGCGAGCAGCTTCTCCTTCAGTCCACCGATCGGAAGGACGCGGCCGCGAAGCGTGATCTCACCGGTCATCGCGACGTCGCGCCGCACGCGGCGGCCGGTGAGGGCCGACACGATCGCGGTCGCCATGGTGACGCCCGCGGACGGACCGTCCTTCGGGATCGCTCCCGCCGGAACGTGGATGTGCATGGCGTGGTCCTTGAAGAATCCGGCGGGTATCCCGAGGTCGGCTCCGTGCGACCGCACGTAGCTGAGGGCCGCGCGAGCGGACTCCTCCATGACCTTCTGGATCTGACCGGTGAGGACGAACTCCTCGGTCTTCGAGCCCTGATCCATGATCGTGGCCTCGACGGTGAGGACGTCGCCGCCGGCCTCGCTCACCGAGACGCCGGTGACCGCGCCGACCTGGTCCTCCTCTTCGGCCAGGCCGAAGTCGAAGCGCTCCGGGCCGAGATAGATGGACACGTCGGCCGCGTCCACGGTGACCTTCTCCACCTTGTTCTCGGCGATCTGGCGGGCGACCTTGCGGCAGATCGTCCCGATCTCGCGCTCGAGGTTCCGGACGCCCGCCTCGCGGGTGAAGAGCCGGATCATGTCCCGCAGCGCTTCGTCGGTGATCGTGAGCCGCCCGTTCTCGAGGCCGTGCTGCTTGAGCTGGCGCGGCAGGAGGTACCCCGTCGCGATGTGCAGCTTCTCCGCCTCGGTGTAGCCGGGGAGCCGGATGATCTCCATCCGGTCCCGGAGCGGGGCGATGATCGTGTCTTCGACGTTCGCCGTGGTGATGAAGATCACGCGGGAGAGGTCGTAGGGCACTTCCAGGTAGTGGTCTGAGAACGTGCTGTTCTGCTCGGGGTCGAGGACCTCGAGGAGCGCCGAGCTCGGGTCGCCGCGGAAGTCCGCGCCGACCTTGTCGATCTCGTCGAGCATGAACACGGGGTTGGTCTCGCCGGCCGTCTTCATGTTCTGAAGGACCCGGCCGGGGAGGGCGCCGACGTACGTGCGGCGGTGACCGCGGATCTCCGCCTCATCGCGGATGCCGCCGAGCGACATGCGGATGAACTTGCGGCCCATCGCGCGGGCGATGGACTTGCCGAGGCTGGTCTTACCGACGCCGGGCGGCCCGACGAAGCACAGGATCGGCGCGCGCAGCTCGTGCGAGAGCTTGCGGACCGCCATGTACTCGAGGATCCGGTCCTTGATCTTGGGCAGGCCGTAGTGGTCCTCGTCGAGGATCCGGGCCGCTTCCGCGATGTCCCAGTCGTCCTCGGGGGCCTTCTTCCAGGGCACCGAGATGAGCCAGTCGACGTAGGTGCGAATGACGCCCTGCTCGGGAGAGGCCTGCGGGATCTTCTCCAGCCGGCCGACTTCCTTGAGCGCCTTCTCCTTGACCTCGTCCGGCATGCCGGCGGCCTCGATCTTCTCGCGAAGCTCGTTGACCTCCGAGGTGCCATCGTCGTCGCCGAGCTCCTTCTGGATCGCCTTCATCTGCTCGCGGAGGATGTACTCCCGCTGCGTCTTGTCGAGCGTCTGCTGCACGTCGCTCTGGATCTTCGCCTTCATCTGCAGAATCTCGTTCTGCTTGGCGAGGAACACCGACAGGAACCGCAGCCGCTCGGCGACGCTCTCCATCTCCAGCAGCTGCTGGCGCTGTTCGATGGTGAGGTCCTGGCTCTGCGCGACGAGGTCGGCGAAGTGCGACGGGTCGTCCGTGCTCTTCGCGGTCATCGCGACCTCGGGCACGATCGATCCGCCGTTCTCGACGTAGTCGCCGAACAGGCTCTTGACGCTCCGGAGAAGCGCCTCGCGCTCGACCGGCTCGCCCGGGATCTCGGTGATCGGCTGGAACGTCACGCGGAAGTAGCGGTTGTCCGGCGCGAAGCCGGTGATCTTCACCCGCTGGAGGCCCTGCACGATGACCTGCGCGCTGCCATCCGGGATCTTCAGCAGCCGGACGATCTCAGCGACCGTCCCGACGCCATAGATCTGGTCGGACGTGACTTCGTCGACCTCGGCATCCTTCTGCGCGGCGAAGATGACGTAGTGCTTCTCCTCCATCATCGCGGCGCCGATGGCGGCGACACTCTTCTCGCGACCGACCCCGAGGGGTTGGACGATCTTCGGGAACACCACCATCTCCCTCAGGGGGACGAGCGGCAGCTCCGCGGGGTAGGTGCGAACTTCCTCAGTCATTGCGTGATGGCCTCATTTCCATTTGTGCGCTGTGTTGCGGCTCCGGTACGGTTGGTCGGGTCATTTCGCGATCCGCAGCGTTCTGGGCTTAACGGTCTCCGTCGCCTGACGCTGCGTGTGCGGGCTGTCCATCTCCTCGATGGCATCGGCGAGCTCGCGCAGCAGCTCCGCGGCGTCGCGGAACTGCAACAGCATCTTCACGCCGGCGAGGTTCACGCCGCGCTGCTGGGTGAGATAGCGGATGACGCGGACGCGCTGGAGGTCCTCGTCGGAATACAGCCGGATGTTCGAATCGGTCCGGACCGGATCGACGAGCCCTTCCTCTTCGTAGATCCGCAGGGTTCGCGGATGGCAGCCGGCCAGACTCGCCGCAATCGAGATGACGTAGACCGGTCGGCTTCCACGCGCCATGGCATTGGTATAAGCCTTGACAATGGTGTTGTCAAGGTTCTTGCGGTTCGCCTTGCTAGCCGAAGAGCGCCTTCTTGACGTCCTGCTCGGTGGCCGTGGGAGCGAACACGATGATCCGATCGCCGACCTCGAGCGTCGTGTCGCCGTGGGCGTGAAGGATCTCGCTCTTTCGCACGATCCCGCCGATGAGCGCCCCCTTCGGCAGCCCGAGGTTGCGGATCTCCTGGCCCGCCGGGGGCGTGCCCGCGGCGATCTCGGCCTCGATGAGCTCGAGGTGCGATCCGGTGAGCGGCATGAGCGGCATGAATCCGCCGGTCGGGAGCTCCTGCTCGATGACGCCCATGAGCACGCGCGTGGACGAGAGGGTTTCGTCGATCCCCATGGCTTTGAACACGATCTCGTTCTTGGGGTTGTTCACCCGGGCGATGACCCGGTTCGCGCCGCACTTCAGCTTCGCCAGCTGGCTGATGATCAGGTTGTCCTCATCGTCGCCGGTCACCGCCAGCACCGCATCGGCCCGCTGGCAGCCGGCCTGGATCTGGTAGCGGCCCTCGTCGGCCGGCGCGTTGATCACCACCGAGCCAAGCTGCTCCTCGATCCAGAGGGCCCGCTTGCGGTCGCGCTCGATGATCATCACCTCGTGCCCTGACTCGAGGAGGGCCTTGGAGAGGTGGTAGCCGACCTCGCCCCCGCCGGCGACGACGAAGTACATCAGCGGCTCACGTCTGGCAGCTGGGCCGAGAGCTCCTCGTCGTGCTTCATCGCCACGCGCATGAGGTTCGGGCCGATGAGCTTGTCGCCCGACAGGACCGCGTGGAGCAGCGTCCCGATGATGGTGGTGCGCGAGAACGTGTAGATGCCCTGGCTGCGGTAGGTGCTCGCGCGGATCGGGTCGTTCACCTTGGCGAAGACCTGCTGCACCCCGAAGACCTTCTTGGCGATCTGGGACGCCATGAGATTGCGGTTATCGCCCTGGGTGAGCGACAGGAACGCGTCGGCGGTCGCGATGCCGGCCTGGCGAAGGATGTCCATGTCCGTCCCGTCGCCCAGGACGGGCGTGCCCTTGAAATTGGAGGGCAGGCGCTTGAACGCGGACCGCTCGACGTCGACGATCGAGACGGTGTCGCCGCCCTGGTCGAGGAGCTCCGCGAGGAAGGCGCCGGTGCGCCCGCAGCCAACGATGACGACATTCACTTGGGTTCTTCCTGACGATACGCGAGCACCGCGCAGGGCGCTTTCACGTACACGTCCTCGACCGTTCGGCCCACGTACACCCGGCCGAGGCGCCTGCGGTAGGGCATCCCGAGGAGGATGAGCTCGCTGCCCTTCTCGACCGCGGTGTCGACGATCGCCGCGGCCGCCTCGCGGGCCTGGAGCACCTCGGTCGTCAGGTGGGCGCCGAGCTTCTCCGCGACCTTCTCGGCATGGGCGAGGATCTCCTCACCACGCTCGAGCTCGGCGTCGAGCACGGCGTCCAGCGGCATGTTCCATTTCACCTCGATGACGTGCACCGCGGTGATCTTGGCCTTGTGCGAGCGGCCGAGCGCGATCGCGTACTCGATGATGTCCGGGTCGATGGCCGTTCCGGCCAGCGGGACCAGAATGTTCGTGAGCTTCACCGGGCGGTGAGTGTAGGTCGCACTAGTGGTGCGCGTCCTCGTCGTCGGGATGGAACGGCACATCGATGACGCTGGTGTTCTTCCGATTGAACAGCGCCAGCTTCAGGCGGAGGGCGGTCTGGTTGTGGAGCGCCGCCTCCCACCAGTGGTTGGGCACGAACTCGGCGAGCGCGACGACGATCGGCCGGCTGCGATCGCCGCCGTCGACGGCATCGAGGTAGCTGAGCAGCGGGGCGATGAGCGCGCGATAGGGCGACACGATCACCTCGAGCGGCATCTCCGGGCCGACCACGGCGGCCCACCGGGCGCGGAACGACGCGGCACCCTCCTCGTCATACGAGATGTGGACGGCCAGCACGTCAGGGCAGATGCCGCGCGCCAGGCTGAGCGCGTTGAGCGAGCTGCGGTCGAGCCGGGCGATGGGAACGATGACGCGCGGGGCGCGGCGTGCCAGATGGACGCGCGCGGCGCGCGGAATGAGCAGCTCGTCCTCGATCCGCTGGTAGTGCCGGCGCACGCGCCACATGACGTAGATGAGGAGGGGCATGACGGCCAGGACGAGCCACGCGCCGAGGAGGAACTTCGTGACGGCGACGACGATGGTCACCACGCCGGTGACGACGGCGCCCAGGGCGTTGATGCCCGCGGACAGCTGCCACCCGGGGGTCCGCTCCCGCAGCCAGTGCCGGACGAGTCCGGCCTGCGAGAGCGTGAACGCGATGAACACGCCGATCGTGTACAGCGGGATGAGCCCGTTCACGCTTCCGCCGTAGATGACGAGCAGCAGCGCCGACACGGCGGCGAGCACCAGAATGCCGAACGAGAAAGCGAGGCGATCGCCGCGCTGCGCGAACTGCCGCGGCATGAACCGATCGGTCGCGAGGATCGACGCAAGCCGCGGGAAGCCGGAGAAGCTCGTGTTCGCCGCGAGCACGAGGATGATCGCGGTGGCGGCCTGCACGACGTAGAAGAACGTGCCGTCGCCGACGATGGTCTGCGTCAGGAGCCCGATCACGCTCTTGGTCTCGGTCGCGTCGGGCTGGATGCCGAACCTCGTCGCGAGGAACGAGATGCCGAAGAAGAGCGTGCCGAACAGCGTGCCCATCGCAATGAGGACGATCGACGCGTTGCGTGCCGCCGGCTCCCGGAACGCGGGCACGCCGTTCGCGACGGCCTCCGTGCCGGACAGGCCGACCGAGCCGGAGGAGAATGCCCGGAGGATGAGGAAGGCTGAGAGCGCCTCGTCCGGCTCGATCAGCTTCGGCGGCACGACCGGGGTCGGGATGTCGCCCGAGATGACGCGGTAGAAGCCGATCGCCAGGACGACCGCGACGCTCGCGACGTAGAAGTACGTTGGGCCCGCGAACACGACCCCGGCTTCACGGATGCCGCGCAGGTTGCCGATCGTGAGCAGCACGATGAAGACGACACCCACGCCGACCTTCATCGGATCCACCTCCGGGAACGCCGTGGTGATGGCGAGCACGCCACCCGCGACGGACACCGACACCGTGAGCACGTAGTCGACGAGCAGCGCGGCCGCGGCGAGGAGCCCGGGCACCACTCCGAGGTTGCGGCTCGCCACGACATAGCTGCCGCCGCCCTGCGGGTACGCCTTGATGACCTGGAGGTACGAGGTCACGACGATCGCGAGGACGACGATGATCGCGACCGTGAGGGGCATCGTGAACGCGAGTCCGACCGCACCGGCGAGCGCCAGCGCCCGCATCAGCTCTTCGGTCGCGTACGCGCTCGACGAGATGTTGTCCGACGCGAAGATCGCGAGGCCGGTGACCTTCGTCAGGCGCTCCTCGGACTCGCGCTCGCTCGGGATCCGCTTCCCGAAGAGGATCTCCCGCAGGACGCTCACGGCACGACCGGTGACGCTCGTCGGCTCGAGCACCTCCTCGGTGGCCACGATCACGCCCCGGCCGCGGCGGAAGCCCCGGCGGCGCACGATCTTCACGCGGGCGTCGCCGATCCGCCGGCCGGAGGTGCGCTCGAATCGCTCCGGCACGTGGGACGGGCGCTGGGGATCCTCGGGCGGCCCGACGTCGCTCACTCGAAGTCCTCCGGCTCGTCGAGGTGGTACGGCACGTCGATGACAGCCGTATTGCGGCGGGTGAAGAGCTCGAGCTTCAGCCGGAACGCGGTCTGGTTGTGCAGGAGCGCGTCCCACATGTGGCGCGGCACGAACTCGGCGAGGACGACCACGACCGGGCGCGCCGGATCCCCGTCGTCGATCGCGTCGAGGTACTTGAGCAGCGGCCGGGTGATCGCTCGGTACGGGGACACGATGACCTCGAGCGGCACGTCGGTCTTGAGACGGGCCCAGCGCTCCTTGAATGCCGAGGCGCCCTCGTCGTCGAAGGAGATGTGCACCGCCGAGACCTCGCCCTCCAGACCGGCCGCGAGGCTGAGGGCCTCGAGCGCGCTGCGGTCGATTCGGCTGATCGGCACGATGATCCGGGCGCGCCGCCGGCCCAACGCCACGCGCGCGGTCCGCGAGATCGTGAGCTCGTCCTCGACGCGACGGTAGTGCTGGTGCACCTGCCACATGAGGAACACGATCACCGGCAGGATCGCGAGCACCATCCAGGCGCCCAGCGCGAACTTCGTGACCGCGACGACGACCGCGACGACGCCGGTCACGGCCGCTCCGAGACCGTTCACCGCGGCCCGGGCGCGCCAATTGCGTCCGCGCTCCCGCTGCCAGCGGCGAACGAGTCCGGCCTGCGAAAGGGTGAACGCGATGAACACGCCGATCGTGTACAGCGGGATCAGGCCGCTCACGCTGGCCTTGAACGCGACCAGGAGGAGCGTCGCGATCACCGCGAGCGCGATGATCCCGAACGAGAACGCGAGACGGTCTCCGCGCTGCGCGAATTGCCGGGGCAGGAACCGGTGTGACGCGAGGATGGAGGCCAGCCGCGGGAAGCCCGAGAAGCTCGTGTTCGCGGCGAGGATGAGGATGACCGCCGTCGCGGCCTGCAGGACGTAGAAGTACGCACCATCGCCCACGACGGTCTGGGCGAGAAGGCCGAGAACGCTCTTGGTCTCGGTGGCGTCGACCTGGATGCCGAGGTGCGTCGCGAGGAACGAGATGCCGAAGAACAGCGTCGCGAAGAGCGTCGCCATCGAGACGAGCACGATCGTGCCGTTGCGGGCCACCGGTGGCCGGAACGCCGTGATGCCGTCCGCGACCGCCTCCGTGCCGGTCAGGCCCACCGAGCCGGACGCGAACGCCCGCAGGATGAGGAACGCGCTCAATGCCTCACCGCCGTCGAGCACCTTCGGCGGCGCGACGGGTGCCGGCACGTCGCCGGTGAGGATCCGGAAGAAGCCGATGGCCAGGACGCCCAGCACCGCCGCCGCGTACAGGTACGTCGGTCCCGCGAAGACGACCCCGGCCTCGCGGATGCCGCGCAAGTTCGCGATCGTGATCAGCGCGATGAAGCCGACGCCGAGCTGCACCCGGACCGGATCGAGCTCCGGGAACGCCGTCGTGATGGCGAGCAGCCCGCCGGCCACCGATACCGAGACGGTGAGGAAGTAGTCGATGAGGAGCGCCGCGGCCGCGACGAGCCCGGCGAGCGTGCCGAGGTTCTCCTTGGCGACGATGTAGCCGCCCCCACCCTCGGGGTACGCGCGGATGACCTGCAGGTACGAGGTCACGACGATCGCCAGCACGATCAGGATCGCGACGGTGATCGGCATGGTGAGAGCGAGCGCCGCGGTCCCCGCGAGGGCGAGGGTCCGCATTGTCTCCTCGGTCGCGTACGCCGACGAGGAGATGTTGTCCGACGCGAAGACGGCGAGGCCGGTGACGTTGGAGACCCGCTCCTCGCCCTCGTCCTCCGTGCGGAGGCGGCGACCGAACAGCACGCCGCGGACCCGGTCGGCAAGGCGACCCATCGGCGTGTGCGACTCGAGCGCGTCCTCGGTCGCCATGACGTAGCCGCGCCGGCGGCGGAATTCGCTGCTGCGGACGATCCTGACCCTGGCGTCGCCGGGGAGGCGGCCCTTCGCGCGTTCGACGCGTTCGAGGCGGTGCTCGGGCCGCTGCGGCGTCCCCGGCTCCGGCGGCTCGCCGCCCGATTGGTCAGTCAATGCGGGCGAATGTTAGGGCGTGATGCGCGCGAGCTCCGCGCCGCTCTGGTCGACCAGCGTGGCGAGGCGAACGCCGCGGACACGGCCTTCGTCCACCGACACCGTCTGCGCCGGATACGTGAGGACCTGGGTGACGATCGCCGTCGCTCGCGGCGCGGTGATCTCGCAGCTCACCGTCAGCCGCGGGCCGTCGCGGCTGATCCGCGCGACGCGGATCGAGTGGCCACCGGTCCGCCGCTCGCCCAACCGGACCGTCAGGCGCACGCGGCCATCGCGCGGCATGGCGTATTCGAGGGCCGCGTCGCCAGGCCCGATCCCCATCTCGACGCGGAACGGCACGTCGCTCACAGGCCGAACGCCAGCCGCTCGGCGAGCATGTCGGGCAGCTTCCGCGCGCGCATCCGGCGCTGCGTTTCGGGAATGTCGTAGTCGACGCGCCGGAACTCCGCGGTCGCCCTGGCCACGTCCAGGAGCGCGTACGCGGCCCGCGGGTCCCCGTCGCGCGGCTGCCCGACGCTCCCCGGGTTGATCACGAGCTTGCGCTCGCCGGTGCGGAAGACCGCCGGCACGTGGGTGTGGCCCACGCACCAGCGCGGGACGGCCGCGTTGGCCAGCGCGAATGCGGCGATGCGCGCGTCGAACACGTATTCCCAGAGCGGGTCCCGGGGGCTGCCGTGACAGATCGAATAGCCGGCGGCGGGCTCCAGCGTCAGCGGCAGGGCCGCGAGCGCGTCCCGGTCGGCTCCGGAGAGCCACGAGCGATGGCGCTCCGCGGCCGCGCGGGCCGCCGCGTTGAACAGCTCGAGGCCCTCTCCGGTGGCCACGGCGCGATCGTGGTTGCCGGCGACGAGCGCCGCGCTGCGCTCCC
>JAXDLF010000038.1:0-2820 GCA_034666765.1 Chloroflexota bacterium | reverse complement strand
GGCCGCGGACTCGGCGGGCGACTCCCTGGCGGCCGCGGCGGGGGCGCTGGACCAGACCGCGACGGCGTTCGACGGCTTCGGCAGGAGCCTGGACGAGGCCAAAACGTCGTCGGCCCACGCCTCGCGGCTGCTGAACGACGCGGCGGCGACGAGCGCCCAGCTCGCCGACGCGATGGGCATCAGCTTCCTCGGGGCCCAGCCATTCCTGCCGATGTCCCAGAGCTTCCGCCGCAACACCGACGAGCTCAACGGGGTGTCGGCGGACCTCTCGACGCTCAGCGAGGCGATCGGCCGCAACGCGCGCGACATCGCCGCCGTGCGCGACAGCGTCGGCACGTTGCGCGATCGCGTGCAGCAGCTCGCGCGTGACGCCGCGGCATCTCCGAACGGACCGCGCGTCGGACCCGAGCTCGGCATCCTGGTGTACGGACTCATCCTCTGGCTGGGCGTCTTCGCGCTCATTTCGGTCGCCGGCGGCCTCATCCTGCTGCGCGTCTAGGCCTGCGCCCGCCGCGACACCCTGCGGCCGCCCGCGCGCGGTACCCTCACGACGCCGTGCTGTGCGCTTCCTGCGGTTATGGCAACCCGACCGGCATGCGCTTCTGCGGTCAATGCGGCATCGAGCTCGCCTCGGGCTGCCCCCGCTGCGGCGCCGACATGCCGGCGAGCTTCGTGTTCTGCGGGCGCTGCGGCTCCCGGCTCGGCACCGCGAGCGAGGCTCGCACCGGTGAGACGCGCCAGATCACCGTGCTGTTCGCCGACATCTCGGGGTTCACCGCGCTCGCGGAGCGCCTCGGGCCCGAGGAGCTCCACGAGAGCATGCGGACGGTGTGGGACCTCATCGCCGCGGACATCCGCGCGCACGGCGGGCTGATCGAGAAGTACATCGGCGACGCGGTGGTCGCGGCGTTCGGTGCGGTCGGCGACGACGCGCCCGATCATCCGGAGCAGGCCCAGCGCGCGGCGCTCGCGATCCTCGCCGCGCTCGAGCGCGCGAACGAGCGGATCGTCGAGCAGACCGAGCGGCGCCTGGCCCTGCGGATCGGCGTGAACACCGGGATCGCGGTCACCGGTGCCATCGGCGACCGCGAGAGCGAGTTCGGTGTCCTTGGCGACGCCGTCAACGTCGCGGCCCGCCTCGAACAGGCCGCCGAGCCGGGCGAGATCCTCGTCGGCGACGCGACGTACCGCCGGACGCCGGGCCTGTTCGCGTACGAGCCGCACCCGCCGGTCGTCGCGCGGGGAAAGACCGCCCCGGTGGCCGCGTGGCGGCTCGTGGGCGTCGGCGCCGCCGCCGAGGACGTGGCCCCCGAGACGCGCACCGCGCTCGTCGGGCGCGAGGACGAGATGGCCGCGCTGCTGGGCGCGCTCGACGACGCGCTCGCCGGCCGCGGACGGCTCGTCTCGATCGTCGGGGAGACCGGACTCGGGAAGTCGCGCCTCATCGACGAGCTCATCGCCGACCCTCGCGTCCGTGGCGCGCGCGTCGGCCGGGTGCGCGGCACGCCGTACGACGAGCACCGCTCGTACGGCGCGATCGGCGATCTGCTGCGCCGGGTCATCGGCATCCGCCGCACGGCGTCGGCCGACCACGCGCTCCAGCTGATCACCGAGACCCAGCCGGACATCGAGTCCGACACGCGCGCGCTCATCCTCGCCGCGCTCGGCTATGGCGTCGAGCTGCCGGCGATGTCGGGCGAGACGAAGCGACGCATCCTCACCCGCGGCTTCGCGAGCCTGCTCGATCGGGTGGCCGACGCGCAGGGCCTGGTGGTGGCACTCGACGACCTGCAGTGGGTCGACCCGCAATCGCTTTCGACGCTCGTCGTCTTCGCGTCGGGGCTGGGGTCGTCGCGCGCACTCGCCCTCGTCGCCCACCGTCCGGATTTCACGGCGCCGTGGACGACCACACGCGAGCATGTTCAGCTGCGGATCCGGCCGCTCGACGCGACGGCCACCGAGGCGCTCGTGCAGACTCTCGTGCCCACGGGCGGCGTGGCTCGGGAGATCGCCGAGGGAGCGAACGGCAACCCCGCGTACTGCGAGGAGGCCGTGCACCTGCTCACCGGCAGCGGCGTGATCGTCGAGCGCGAGGGCGCGAGCCCGCTGGTCGACCTCTCCGAGCGGCCGGCGCTCCCCGATTCCCTGCAGCAGCTCCTGCTCCGCCGGGTGGACACCATCGCCACGGCGGATCGGCGGGTCCTGCACGCGGCGTCGGTCGTGGGTCGCACCTTCGACGTGGCGATCCTTCGCTCGATCTACGGAGCCGAGGTGGACGTCGACGGCGCGCTCGAGCGCCTCACCGCGGCCGGCATCGTCGAGACCGACGGTGACCTGCGGCGATTCGCGCAGACCGGCGTCCGCGACGTCGTGTACGGCGCGATGCTCGCGCGGCATCGTGAGGAGCTGCACGGCCGCGTCGGCCTGGCCATCGAATCCGGCCGCCCGGAGATCGCGGTGCAGCAGCCGGCGCTGCTGGCGATGCACTTCGCCGCGTCGACGCACACGATGCGCGCCATCGACTACGCGTTCCGCGCCGCGGAGCGCGCGGCCGCGCTCCATGACCTCGATGGCGCGCTCCATCATTACCGGCTGGCCGCGTCCCTCTCGCTGCGGCTTCCCGACGGCACGACCGAGCGCGCCCGCGCCCTGCTGGCCGCGTCCGACGCCGCCGCGGGCCTGGGCGCGCGCGACGACGCGTTGCTGGCAGCCGAGGAAGCCCTCTCGGCGGGACTGCCCGAGAGCGACCTGCGCGCCGCGCTGCGCCGCCGCGCGGGGCGGATCGCCGCCCGCCTCGGCATGATCGAGCGCGCGGCCGAG
>JAXDLF010000037.1:0-5280 GCA_034666765.1 Chloroflexota bacterium | reverse complement strand
ATCCGGCGGGGGGTGAACGAGGGCTGCGCCAACGCGGTCCTCATCAAGCTGAACCAGATCGGCACGCTCACCGAGACGATCGAGGCCGTGGAGCTCGCGCACCGCTCGGGCTACGCCGCGGTCATCTCGCACCGCTCCGGCGAGACGGAGGACACGACCATCGCCGACCTCTGCGTCGCGCTCAACACCGGGCAGATCAAGACCGGCTCGCTCTCCCGGAGCGAGCGCGTGGCGAAGTACAACCGCCTGATGGAGATCGAGCTCGAGCTCGGCGACGCGGCACGCTACCCGGGCGCGGACACGTTCCCGCGCTTCGCGCGGACGTAGTCGCTAGCTGGTCTTCCCCGCGCGCTTCGCGAGCCGGCTCTTCTTGCGGGCGGCGGCGTTCTTGTGGATACCGCCCCGCTTGACCGCCTTGTCGAGGGCGCTCGACGCGGCGCGGACCGCATCCGTGGCGCCGTCGGCCTTCGAATCGATCGCGGCACGGGCGTTCTTCACCGCCGTGCGCGCGCCCGAGCGGGTCAACACCTTTACCTGGGCGCGGCGAGGGGCCTGACGGATGCGCTTGAGCGCTGAGCGCTTCTTCTTTGCCATGTACGCGAGTCTATTCATACTTCAACGCACATGCAGATGAGCGTCGGCCGGGCGTCGCTCTTCATGATCGCGACGCTCATCGGAAGCCGCTTCCTCGGCTGGCTCCGCCTGTCGGTCATCGGCGCGAAATTCGGCCAGACGCCCGAGCTCGACGCGTTCTGGGCGGCCTTCCGGATCCCCGACACCCTGTTCAACCTCCTGGTGGCCGGCGCGCTCGCGAGCGCGTTCATCCCGGTATTCACCGGCTACCTCGCCAAGGAGCGCGAGGACGAGGCCTGGCGGGTCGCCTCGAGCGTCATGAACGCGATCGTCATCTCGCTGATCGGCTTCTCGGTGGTCCTCTGGTTCCTCGCGCCGACGATCGTGCCGGTCCTCGCGCAGTTCCCCGACCCCGCGCAGCGCGAGACCGCGATCCACCTCTCCCGGATCATGCTGCTGAGCCCGATCTTCATGGGCCTGTCCGCGCTGTTCACCGGGATCCTCAACTCGTACCGGCAGTTCCTCTCGGGCGCGATCGCGCCGCTCGTCTACAACCTCGTGATCATCCTGTTCGCGGTCTTCGCGACCCCGTTCCTCGGCATCGACGCGCTGGCCTGGGGGACCGTCGCGGGCGCGCTGATGATGTGGCTGGTCCAGGTCCCCGAGCTCACGTTCCGGCGCACGCGGTACAAGCTGGCCCTCGATCTCGGCCACCCGGGCGTCCGCGAGATCGTGAGCCTCACCGTGCCGCGGACGCTCGCCCTCGGCGCCGTCCAGCTGATCTTCATCGTCGACACGTACCTCGCCGCGAAGCTGCCCGAGGGATCGCTCACCGCGCTCATCTACGCGCAGCAGCTCATGCAGCTGCCGTTGGGCGTCTTCTCGATCGCGATCAGCGCGGCGGTCTTCCCGACCCTCGCCCACTACGCCGCGCAGGGGCTCCAGTCGCGGATGCGCGACGTGCTGCAGACCGGGATCCGGTGGATCCTCTTCCTCACGCTTCCGACGATCGTGATGATGATCGTGCTGCGGCGGCCGATCGTGAACCTGCTGTTCCAGTACGGCCGGTTCGGCCCCGAGGCCCGCGAGGCGACCCAGGAGGCGTTCCTCTTCTACTCGCTCGGCCTGGCCGGCCACGCGCTCATCCAGATCCTCACCCGCGCCTACTACGCCTCCAAGGACACGCGCACGCCGCTCGCCCTCACGCTCGTCTCCATCGGGACGAACATCGTCCTCTCCGTCCTGCTCGCGCCGCTCTACGGGATCAACGGCCTCGCGCTGGCCAACTCGATCGCCACCCTGGCCGAGGCGGCGCTGTTCCTGGCGCTCCTGGCCCCCCGGGCCCGGCTGCGGATCGTCGGCCTCGGGACGGCGTCGCTCAAGGTCGCCGCGGCGAGCCTGTTCATGGGTATCGCGATGTTCGCGTTCATCCGCGCGACGAACATCACCGTCGATCTCCAGCAGACGAAGATCGGTCTGTTCTTCCAGACCGCCGTGGCCATGGCCGTCGGCGTCGCGGCCTACGTCGGCGCCGCGACCATGTTCCGGGTGAGCGAGCTCGCCGAGATCACCGCGGCCGTGCGATCCAGGCTCGGGCGCCGATGAACGACGGCCCGCGCGTCACCGGCGTCGGCGGCGTGTTCTTCCGATCCAGCGATCCCGAACGGCTCTACCAGTGGTACGAGCGGCATCTCGGGCTGCGACGCGAGGGCGACTCCGCGGTCGTCCTGCGGTGGGCCGACGACGGACCGACGGGCTCGACGGTCTTCGCGATCTTCCCGAGCGACACCGAGTACTTCGGATCGAGCGGCCGGGAGTTCATGGTGAACCTGCGCGTGCGCGACCTCGACGGGCTCCTACGGCGGTTGGCCGCCGAAGGGGTGCAAATCGATCCGCGCCGCGAAGCGTTTCCATACGGGCGGTTCGCCTGGATCACCGATCCCGACGGGAACCGCGTCGAGCTCTGGGAGCCGCCCGCGTCCGGCTGACCCGCGCCCTAGGCTCGTTGCATGTCCGATCCGCGCCAGCGCATCCGTAACTTCAGCGTGATCGCCCACGTCGATCACGGGAAGACGACGCTGTCCGACCGCATCCTCGAGCTCACCGGCACGGTCTCGATGCGGGAGATGCGCGACCAGCTGCTCGACTCCATGGACCTCGAGCGGGAGAAGGGCATCACGATCAAGGCCCGCGCCGTGCGGATGACCTGGATCAAGGACGGCGAATCGTACGAGCTGAACCTCATCGACACCCCCGGGCACGTCGACTTCAACTACGAGGTGAGCCGGTCGCTCGCGGCGTGCGAGGGCGCGGTCCTCCTCGTCGACGCCTCGCAGGGCATCGAGGCCCAGACCCTGGCGAACGCGTACCTCGCGGTCGAGCAGGGCCTCGAGGTCGTGCCGGTGATCAACAAGATCGATCTGCCGAACATCGACATCGACCTCGTGAAGGAGGACCTCCGGACCACCCTCGGGTTCAAGGACGACGAGATCCTGCTCGCCTCCGGGAAGAGCGGCGTCGGCGTGCCGGAGATCCTGAACGCGGTCGTCGACCGGGTCCCGCCCCCGAGCGGCGATCCGGACGCGCCGCTCCGGGCGCTCATCTTCGACTCGCACTACGACCAGTACAAGGGCGTCGTCGCGCACATCCGGGTCGTCGACGGCAGCGTGGCGCAGGGCGATCGCATCCTGCTCATGGCCACGCAGAAGGAGAGCGAGCTACTCGAGCTCGGCGTGTTCGCGCCCGACGCCGTGCCGATCCAACGCCTCGCGACGGGCGAGGTCGGCTACGTCGCCACCGGCCTCAAGGCCGTCGCCGATTGCCGCGTCGGTGACACGCTCACCCTGGCCGCGAATCCGGCCCGCGAGCCGCTGCCCGGCTACCGGCCGGCGAAGCCGATGGTCTTCGCGGGTTTCTACCCGACGTCGTCGGAGGACTACCCCGCGCTGCGCGACGCGCTCGAGAAGCTCCGCCTGAACGACGCGTCCCTGGTGTACGAGCCGGAGAACTCGCAGGCCCTCGGCTTCGGCTTCCGCGCCGGCTTCCTCGGCCTGCTGCACATGGACATCGTGCAGGAGCGGCTCGAGCGCGAGTACGACGTCGACCTGATCGCCACGTCGCCCTCGGTCGAGTATCGGGTCATCACCCATGGCGAATCCGAGATCGCGATCGACAACCCCGCGCACCTGCCCGATCCGGGGACGATCACCGAGGTCAAAGAGCCGTGGATGAAGGTGACGATCATCGTGCCGCAGCACTACGTCGGCCCGATCATGGATCTCGCGCAGAACAAGCGCGGCACGCTCATCGAGATGAGCTACGTCGATCCCACCCGGGCGATGCTCACGTACGACATGCCGCTGGCCGAGGTCATCGTCGACTTCTACGACCAGCTGAAGAGCCGATCGCAGGGCTACGCGTCGCTGGATTACGAGCTGCGCGAGTATCGCGCCGCCGACCTCGTGCGGCTCGACATCCTCGTCGCGGGCACGGTCGTCGACGCGCTCTCGATGATCGTCCACCGGGATCGGGCCACCGGCATCGGCCGCGCGCTCACCGCGAAGCTCCGGGAGCTCATCCCGCGGCAGATGTTCGACGTGCCGATCCAGGCCGCGATCGGCGGAAAGGTCATCGCCCGCGAGACCGTGAAGGCCTCGCGCAAGGACGTGCTCGCCAAGTGCTACGGCGGCGACATCACCCGCAAGAAGAAGCTCCTCGAGAAGCAGAAGAAGGGCAAGAAGCGGATGAAGATGGTCGGGCAGGTCGAGATCCCGCAGGAGGCGTTCCTCGCCGTGCTGCGGATCAAAGAGGACTGATGCGCCCGTACAAGGTCGCCTTCGAGCATCCGACGCAGCTCCTCGCGTCGACGTTCCTGCGCGCGCTCGCGGAGAACGACGGCGCGCTCGTCTGGGAGCGGCTGTCCCGCGAATCGCGCGGGCTGCTCGAGGGGCGCTACGCCGCGGCGGCGAGCATCGCGCTGCATCGCGCGGCATCGGTCGAGGCCGACCGCGGCGACGCGCGGCTCGCCGAGGTCGTGGCCCCGGTGCGTGTGTCCGCGCTCGGCGTGCTCGGCGGTCCGGAGCAGCTGCTCTCGATGGGCGTGTCCGCCGCGCGACTCGTCGACCGCGCGGTCGCGTACGTCCTCCTGCTGCCCGACTTCGGGGAGGAGCGGATCGTCGAGGAGGCCGAGTGGCGGCCGGCGCACCTCCTCGCCTTCGTGCACGAGTCGCGCGAATGGCTCGTCGACCTCGGCCGCACCGCCGACCTCTCCGCCGACGCGGAGCTGCCCGACCCGCTGGGGCTCATTCGATGACCTCGCTCTACGTCCACATCCCGTTCTGCGCCTCGCGGTGCCCGTACTGCGACTTCGCGACCGCGCCGGCCACGAGCGCGCTCCGGGCGCGGTACCTCGCCGCGCTGCGCGCGGAGATCGCCCGCGAGGGTGCGGCCCTCGGGCATCCCCGGGTGCCGACCGCGTTCTTCGGCGGCGGGACGCCGAGCCTGCTCGAGCCGGACGAGATCGCGGCGCTCGGGACGGCGATCCGCGAGGCCTTCGACTTCACCCCCGAGGAGGTCACCGTCGAGGCCAATCCCGCGACGCTCGACCGCGCCCGGCTCGAGGCCTGGCGGGCCCTCGGGGTCACGCGGGTCTCCCTCGGCGCGCAGTCGTTCTCGGACCGGGCGCTCGCCTCGCTCGGCCGCACCCAC
>JAXDLF010000036.1:0-5959 GCA_034666765.1 Chloroflexota bacterium | reverse complement strand
CGCAGGTTGTTCCCGCCGTCGTTCTTGAACTGCAGCTTCCCGCGGAAGAACTCACCCTTCTCCTGGACCGTGATCGGCTGGTTCGGGTCGTTCGGCACGAGGGTCACCGGACCGGGGCCCGAGTACTTGAGCGCCGGCGGGTTGGCCGACTGGTCGTACACCTTCACGACGCCGCTCTGCGCGGCGATCTGGTACGTGACGTTCGCGCTCGCGCGACCGACGACGGCGTTGCCGCTCGCCTCGTTGACGACCGTGAAGCCGCCGGCGGAGCGCACGTTCGCGAGCCACGTGTTCATGAACAGCGAGCCGCAGGAGGCCGAGCCCGACGACGACGGCGAGCTGAGGAGCACGCGCATCGGCCCACGCGGGTTCGTGTTGCTGTCGACGACCGTGAGCTGGGTCCCCGGGTAATACTTGGCCACGATCTGCTCGCCGGTGAGCGGCGGGCCCGCGGCGCCGGTGGCCCAGCCCTGCGCGCCGTACTGGCTCATCCCGACACCGTGGCCGAAGCCCTTGCCGTAGAAGGTCACGCCGGGCTGCACGCTGATCGGCTCCTGCAGGCGCGGGACCCCGAGCGAGCTGAACCAGGCGACGCCCTCCTGCACGAGATCCCAGGCGATGACATAGCTGCCGAGCGCGCCCGGCATCGTGACCGGGACCTGCACGACGGCGCTCTGGCCGACGGCGAGATCGGCGGCGAGGAGGCCGCGCTTTCCGTCCCAGATGACCGGGCTGCCGCCGCTCGTGAGGATGTGATAGCTGAGGCGCACCGGGTTCGGGCCGCCGGCCGGCCATGCCCGGGCGCCGTAGTTGGTGACGCGCACGCTGAGGAGCAGCGACGCGCCGATCGTCGCGACGCCCGGGGTCGCGGTCTGGTCGTAGCCGCCGTTGAAGCCGCTCGTGACCGCGAGCTGCGTCCGCGCCGGCGGCGAGCCGGTCTGCGAGAGCCATGCGACGCCCTCGCGCACCGCGTCGATGACGAGGGTGTACGTGCCGATCGACGTGGGCGCGGTGTACGCGACGTTGATCGATCGCGATTGGCCGGGGAGCAGGTCCGCGCCGATCCCGCTGCGCGCGCCGTCCCACAGCAGGACGCTGCCGTTCGCCGCGAGCAGGTGGTACGCGAGGTTGACCGGATTCGCCCCGGTCGCGCTCCACGCGACGTTGCCGTTGTTCGTCACCGAGACCGCGACGGTGCGCGACTCACCGAGCAGCGCCGCGGTCGTCGACGGGATCGAGTACGTCGCGGCGTAGCGCGCGGTCGAGACCTGCGCCGGCACTCGCAGCGGCAGCGCGCCGAGGGAGGAGAACCAGGCGACACCCTCGCGCACGAGGTCGACCGTCAGCGTGTACGAGCCCGGGGTCCTCGGGGTCGTGATCGAGGCGGAGACCTGGGTGCCGGCGCCCGGCGCGACGTCGGCGGGGAGCGCGGTGCGCGTCCCATCCCACACCACGACCGTGCCGGACAGGTCGGTCCAGTGGTAGCTCAGGTCGACGAGGTTCGGGCCGGTCGCGTTCCACGTCGCGATGCCGCTGTTCGAAACGGGCACGGTGATCGTGTACGTCGTGCCGTTGAGCAGGGAGGGAAGCGAGATCGCGCCATACGTCGCGCTGAACGCGGGCGTCGCCTGCACCGGGTAGGACACGCTCGGATTGAGCCAGGCGATGCCTTCCTTCACGAGCGCGAGCTGCAGCTGGTACGCGCCCGGCTGCGGGGGCATCGGGATCACCGCGGTGACCTGCCGCACGCCGCCGCCCGGGACGTCCGCGCCGAGGGGCGTGCGGGCCCCGTCCCACACGACCGTGCGGCCGATCTGGTCGAGCCAGTGGAAGCTGAGGTTGACCGGGTTGGGACCGGCCGCGTTCCAACCTTCGCTCCCGGAGTTCGTCAGGGTCACCGGGACCTGGATCGTCGTGCCCGCGCCGGCCGTCATCGGCGGGGCGAGCTGGTACGAGGCGAAGAGGCTCGCGTTCGGTCCCGCGAGGGCGGGCGCCGCGTTGAACAGGAGCGCGGCCACGACGGCCAGCACGACGGCGACGCGGGTCAACGGCAATTCCCTTCCCAAACCGAGCGGGCGAGCACCCGAATGCGCCGGTGGCGGACCGGTGTTGGCACCCTCACGAGCCAACGGTCGTCACGGTACCAGCGTTACCGGCTTGGGGGAACCGCTTCCGAACCATCGCGACCCTTCCGCAACGAGATCGATCGTGACCGCGGTCGCGCCGGGAGGCGGTGCCGCGAGCGGCACGGTGATCGTGATGGATCCGCCGGGCAGGACGGCCTGACCGAGCGGCACGCGAGGTCCATCCCACACGAGCGCGCTGCCGTCGGCGGCGAGCCAATGCGAGCTCACGTCGATCGGCGCCGCCCCACCGGTCGTCCAGGGCACGGCGCTCGTGTTCGTGATGGTCACCGTGATGCGCGGCGTGCTCCGCGAGACGGTGGTCGCGCTCGTCGCGACGGCGGCGCGGTAGTCGGGGCTCGCGTTGATCGTGGCGAGGCCGGCCGGGACGCCGGAGCTCGAGAACCAGGCCACCCCTTCGCGCACGAGGTCCACGCGGATGTCGTACCGCGACTGCGTCGCCGTCACCGGCACCGCGATCGCGACGTTGACGGTGACGCTCTGACCGGGCGCGACGTCGTTCGGCAGCGCGGTGCGCTCGCCGTCCCAGACGAGGGGCGTGCCGATGATGTCGTACACGTGCGCCGCGGCGCGCACGGGGGTCGTGCCGCCGGCGGTCCAGGTGAGGAGACCGGTGTTCGTGATCGTCACCGGAAGCAGCGCGCGGCTCCCCGGCAGGAACGCCGTCGCCGGCGGGGTCACCGCGTATGTCGCGCCGAACCCGTTGGTCACGTTGATCGCGAAGTCACGCGGCGCGACGCCTTGACCGGAGAACCAGCTCACGCCTTCCTGCACGAGATCGACGCGCAACGTGTAGGGACCGGTCGCCGGCGGCGATGTCACCGGGATCGCGACCACGGCCGACTGGCCGGGCGTGACGTCGTTCGGCAGGATGCCGCGCGCGCCGTCCCACACGACGAGCTGCCCGCTCGGCGAGAGCCAGTGATACGAGAGATGGACCGGTGTCGCTCCCGCCGCGGGCCAGGTCGCCGTGCCGGTGTTGCTCACCGACACGCTGAACGAGGTGGCCCCCAGCAGGAAGGTCGATTGCGCGCTCGCGACCGGCGCGTAGCCGGCCCCGAGGCCGCTCGTGATGGTCACGTTCACGTTCGCGGTTCCGACACCGTTGGAGGAGAACCAGGTGATCCCCTCGCGCACCAGATCGAGCTGGAGCACGTAGGCCCCGGGCTTTGCCGGCGGCGCGATCGTGACCGCGACCGTCGCGGTGCCGCCAACCGGAACATCCGCGGCCAGCGCGCTGCGCTGGCCCTCCCACACGACCACGTTCTTTCCGAGATCGATCCAGTGATACGCGAGTCGCACCGGGTTCGGACCGGCTGCGCTCCACGCGAAGTTCGAGGTGTTGGTCAACGTCACCTGCCCCTTGAGCAGCCCCCCGATCGTGCCGGCGGTGGGCACCCCCGCGGGGCCATACGTCGCGCCGTAGCGCGGCGTGACGGCCGCGGTGACCGCGCGGAGCGCGTTCACCCGCCCCGCGCCGAAGACCGGATCGGCTCCGGGTGCACCGAGGTCGTCGGCGGTGCTTTTCAGCCGGGCGGTCAGCTGCGCGACGGTGAGCGTGGGCTCGCGGCTGAGGACGAGGGCCGCGATCGCGGCCACGAGCGGCGCGGACTGCGACGTGCCGCGGAACGCCGCGTAGTTCTCTGAGCCGAGATTCGCGCGCGACAGCGTGGTCGGGTACGTGGGCGTCGTGCTCCAGATCGTCACGCCGGGCGCCGAGAGCCCGACGTACGCGTTCGTGTTGCTGAAGCTCGGGTGCCCGTCGCCGGTATCGGTCGCCGCCACGGCGAGGGTCTCGGGGTACGCGCCCGGATACTGCGGTGCGTTCAGCGCACCGCAGCGCACCGACTCGACCCCGCAGTTGCCGGCGGCGGTGACGACGAGCACGTTGTGAGCGACCGCGTAGCGGATCGCGTCGCGAAGGACGAAGACATCCGCATTCGAGCCGAGCGAGATGTTGACGATCCGGGCGCCGTGGTCGGTCGCCCAGGTGACGCTGCGCGCGACGTCCGACAGCAACCCCGCGCCGGTGCAATCGAGGGCCTTGATCGGAAGGACGCGGACGCCGAACGCCGCGCCGGCGACGCCGGCGCCGTTGTTCGCGCTCGCCGCGATGATCCCGGCCACGTGCGTCCCGTGCCCGTTGTCGTCGATGAGGGTCCCGGCGGCGCAGGACGGATCGGGCGAGGAGACGAAGGCCGCGCCGGGAAGCCAGACCCCCGAGAGGTCGGGATGGTTCGGATCGATGCCGGTATCGATGACCGCGACGATGATGCTCGGCGACCCGCGCACGACGTCCCAGGCCTTGTCGACCTGCGCGGCGCGAAGTCCCCACTGGCCGACGCCGAACGACGGATCGGTGCCGAACAGGGTGTCGTTCGGCGTGAACTCGACGGAGGCCCGCGCGTCCAGCTGCACGGAGGCGATCGCCGGGTCCCGCGAGAGCCGCAGCGCGGCGAAGCCGCTCGCGTCCCCGGTCACGTCGTTCGCGTCGATCGGCAACGCGATGCGCGTGGCCCCGAGCGCGGGGAGGTCGACGTCGACGGTCGCTCCGGCGCGGGCGAGGGCCGCGGCCCGCTGCCCGGCCGACGCGGACGGCGCGAACCGCACGAGCGCCCGGGGCGCCGGACCGAAGGCCTCGCGCAGGGGTGCCGGTGCGGTGGTCGAAGCGCTCGTCGGTCCGGTCGAACTCGCCGTCTCTGCGTCAGCTGTCCGGCCAAGCGTGGGAAGGAACGCCAGGCAGAGGATCCAGACCGCGGCGAGGCGCGCTACCCGTCCCATCTCACCTGCTATGACGCGAGCGTCCGCCGTGGGTTACGGCCCGTAGGTGATGGATCGGGACGGCACGCCGTCGGATACGCCGCTACTCCGCCCGTTGGGCCGGAATTGAGTCCGGGATGCGCAGCAAATTCCGATCCGCGCCGTCGAGGAACAGCAGCGCCTCGGCTGACATGGAGGTCGTCTTCGCGGCCGCGGTGGTCAGGCTCGTGGATCCTGACGTGACCGTGATCGTGTACGTGTCCCGCGGCCAGGTCGCACCCAAGTACGTCCTGTAGACACCGATGTCACTGACGGTCGCGCTGGCCGACGAGCTCCCGGCCGACTGACTTGAGATCGAGATCGTGAGACTCGCAAAGGGCGCAAGTCCGTAGACCACGATGAACAGCCCGGGCCCCAGGAAAGTGTCGGGGGCGGTCCCGATGCCCGGGGTTGGCGCGGAGGACCGGAGTCGCCCGTTGCGCGTTGTATTGAATGTCGACAGCGGCTGACCGGCCACGCTCGCGTACGCCGCGTCAAACGATTGCCCCGTGCCGACAGCCTCGAGCATCCTGACGACGCCCGCCTGCGTCATGTCGGCCCGCATCAGCCGCACCGTCTCCGCCGCCTCGTAGTACGCGTAGGTCTCCTTCTCGCCCGGCCAGCCGTAGAACTGCGCGTCGGATCCAGTGTGGACGTTCAAGAGCGTCCCCGTGGCGCTCATCGATACGACCGTGGAACGACTGTCGACGATCCGGTACTGGCCACCCGGCACCGAGAGGTCTTCGAATCTCGCCATGCCCTCGTCGAACCACGACGGGAACGGCCGATTGCGCGTCAGTTGATGTTCCATCTTGTGCGTCAGCTCGTGCCGGACACTTCGGTACGGAAGGGCAGTCTTCATGACCGGCCAGTTGAGCCCGATCCGTCCCGACTCGCCGACGAACAGACCTGCCCATCCGGACTGCAGCGGCGTTGTGGCACCGAGCGCGGTCTGCCCAGCCGCCGTGATGTTGCCGTCGGAGCCGAACGCGTAGATCTGCGGCCGCGTCGTGTAG